>NZ_JADKPY010000001.1:0-242504 GCF_015351505.1 Acinetobacter sp. SK-43 | reverse complement strand
ATTCTCCCCCTACTCTCAGTACAACAAAACTTGTTCTACGGCAGAAGATAATCCTAATATTTAATGTAATATTTAAATTTTAATAATATTATTGTTATTACTTCTAAAAGTGCTTATAAAAATGGATGCGCCGTATGAACCGTATAAAAGAATACTTTAAAAGAATTTTTAATCGAGAACCTGATCTTCCCAAGACAGTAACTTATAAAGTCAAGAAACGAACGTGGCTTGAAATTCTTTCAACTATGCTAGGCATTCTTCTCACCCTCTTGGTAATCTATAGCCTGAATCAAAACTTTAAAATTTATGAAAACATTAAAAACTCATTCGTCAAAGGGAAGCATATTGCTGTAATACGCATAAGTGGAACTATTTCTGCTGATACCAATGCTAATGGTGAAAGTATCTCTAAAGCCCTTCAAAGTGCTTTTGAAAATGAGGACAGTCAATATATTGTTCTGGAAATAAATTCGGGCGGCGGATCGCCCTATCAAGCAGAAATGGTCTGGAACGAGATCCAATTTTTAAAGAAAAAGTATCCGGAAAAGAAAGTCTATGCTCTGATTCAAGATTTAGGTGCGTCAGCAGCTTATCAAATCGCATCTGCGAGTGATTTCATCGTTGTGGGTAAAACATCATTGGTCGGTTCTATCGGTGTGATTATGAGCAATTACGACCTAACGAAGATGATGGATAAAATTGGTGTCAACGACAGAACTTTAACTGCCGGTACCAACAAAGCAGCATTCTCTTTCACAAAAAAAGTTACTGATGAACAAATGACTTATTACCAGAATATGCTGAACAACGTTCACCATACCTTTATTCAGTATGTCCGAGATGGTAGAAATGGAAAATTAAAAGAGTCTGATGATATGTTTTCTGGATTAGTCTGGACTGGAGAACAAGCTGTTCAAATCGGTATTGCTGATCAAATTGGTGACATGAATACAATAAAACGTGAATTAAAAATTGATACCGTTAAAAACTACACCTATGTCAACAACGGTTTTGGGGCTTTATTTAATACAGCCTATAACGATATTGGTAGAGCCATTGGACAAGGTTTTTCTAATAGCTTAAAAGAAGGAAATACATTAGAGATCAAATAATCACTTCTCCCGACTGATTAGTTAAGATTCTTTCCTTGTAACCTTATTTAGTTACAGGGAAAGAACGAGACACAATGGCTTGGCTGTTGATATAAACTTCTTCTCCATTGTCCAATTTAATTAAATACCCATCCGTAAAAAGGTCTTGACGAACTGATCCTTTCATAATGCAGCGATCATTCTTTTCACCACCTATAATCTCGATGAGATCACACGCTTCTTTTTTAAAGTATAAGGTTGTGTCAGGGGTCGGTACTAAAAAGAAATATAAACGAAGCAAAGCATAGCCCAGAAACGTTATAAGTATCAGTAATGAGAAGAATGGAAATCCAGAACTTATATTTTGTTTTTCGCTCATGTGTATCTCAAAGGTTTTTGTTCAAAAAACTTGTTATCAACGAATGGTAGGTTCAGTAAAAATCGCCCGAGAGGTTAATCAACGGGCGACTATTAGAGAGTTATTGATAGAATTAGCCATCAATTCTGCTTATGTACCTAAGTACACAAACAATCGTATTTGAAGCGCAATACTTTAAAGGTAAGCCTACAAACACTTGTTCATTAGGAACTCCATTAACGCCGGAAAGCGGAACAACTGTTCAAGACAAATCATAGTATAGTTTTTATTAAATTGCATTAACTTTTACAAAAAGTTAATAATATATTTTTTGATTATATTAAATATTTAAAATTAATATTCCAAATAATCAATTAAAATCATTATATATAATATTTTTTCAAATAAAAAAAGCCAAAAAAGAAAAATCTTAGTTGGCTTTTGTCAGTAAGTTATTGAAGTTATTAAGCTTCAATTGTTGCAATATTTTCCATATCAGAAGGCTCAATAGATTTTTCTGGATACAGAATGTCCCACATGAAGAATGATGCTTTTGTCGCTTCTTTAACAGCTTTAGCGAAAAATTTAGAATCATCTTCTTTAGCAGTTTGAAGCCAATCTGCTATATATCCTGCATGACTATCTAAGGCAATCTTCTCAATTCCAAACATGGAAGATACGAATACAGAAGTTAACTCTGCAACGCATTCTTCTTTTGCATAAAGAACTGATCCAAATGGTCCTTTTTCCCAATTTGGTCGAACGTAACGGTGAGTCGCGTGACCTAATTCATGCAGCAAGGTAGCTAAATAGGCAGTTTGAGAATTAAATTCGCCCACCGGTGGTAAATAGATAGCATGTTCAGTTCTCCGATAGAAAGCTCTACCGATACCTTCAACATGATGTACTTTTACACCCATATCATTAATGATGCATTCCAACATAGTAAGCTGCTCATTAAAAGAAGGCAGGTCTAAAAGAGTCGCTGTATCAAATTCAACTGGTTTTCCATCTTCATCTTCAAGCTGATCCAAATTGAAAACTGTATAGTATTTTACAAACCATACTTCTTTCTCTGGATCGGCTTTATCTTTAATGGTATTCCAAAATTGAACCGGTGTACCAACTTCACCCTTTCTTACGTGCCAACCTTTTGTTTGTGCTTGCTTGTATGTAATCCAAGCTTTTGACTTGAAATCATTTTGAATTGCTATAACAGACAGTACCCAAGCATTGATGCCGTTATACCGTTTATTTGATAACAAATTAAAATGTGGACGTGCAGCTTTGAATGGCATGACCCATTGACCAGTAATGAATTTTGATTCAATTTGTTCAACAAGTTCAGCAAATTTAACTTCTGCATTAGTTTTGAAATTTTTCATGGTATAGACTCCGTTGGCGTACGGATAACGGAAGATGCGCTTTGGCTATCATCAGTTATCCATACAAAAAATTTGATATGAAAAGAAACTGATGAAAAACACTTAGAATTTGAGCGATCTTCAATAGCAATATTAAATGAGGTTTTTATTTTAGGCAAATCTGGGGGGACCCAAACGGAAAAAAGCCAAATAGATAAATCTAAGAGGCTTTTATTTTAAAAAAAACAATGAGCGTTAAGCATTGTTTGGGTTAATTAGTGAGTCATGCCATGATACAAGTCTGGCACATTCCTCTGGGTCTCTTGTATTGCTCATTTCTTTTCTTACATCCTGTACAGATGGATGAGGAAAAGATTCACTAGACAATTGAGAATATACTTCCAACATTTGTTGATATTCTTCTGGATCACGACAATGTTTCATTGCAGCAACTAACTCACTTAATTGAGCCTGATGAACAGGTTCACAGTCACCATTAGCAGCAGCTTTAACATCTTCATTAAATACTTCTTCACTGATGATACAGAAAAAAAGATAACCAGAATTATTGTAACAAGCTAACATAATACATCTCCGTTGACATACGGATAACGGAAAATCACATAGTGTGATCATCAGCTATCCGTTCAAAAAATTGATAAGAATAAAAGCTGATGAGAACACATAAAAAGTTGAGTGATTTTCAAGAAGAATATTAAATGAGGTTCTATTTTTAGGCAATTTTTTCCGATGAATTCGACAGAAAAAAAGCCAAAAAGAATAAATTCTAATTGGCTTTTTTATTACAAATTAATAATAAGTGTTATTTATTATTAGCTTTTAAAAGCTTTAATCACACCTTTAAAAGCAGCTACGAGAGCAGCAATTGCAGAGTAAGCGATACCGGCAGCAATAGGCAACATAAACCAGATCAAGTAGTTTGCAAATCCATGAAGGATAAAAACATTACTAATGATTTGATATACAGGCTGACCACAAATACAGCAGATCAAAATCGCATAGATCATGAGCAAATGAGCCGATGCAAGAGAATTCAAGCGAACTTGAATTACAATTTTAGGCTTAGTAAAACTCAGAGCTAAGAACACTGCAAACAACAGTACGAACGAGGTAAAAACACAGAAGATTAGAGCAACACCCCAACCTAAAGCCTGCATAAATGATTCTCGATTAAGTACAGTAGTCATGTAGTCCCAGAAAAGGATTTTCTGATTCATTGCAATCATGAAGTTTTCAGTAAACAACATGAAAACCAGAAAACAAACTGCGAAAACCACAAGGGAAAGATATTTCATTTTGTGAACTCCGTTGGCGTACGGATAACGGAAGATGCGCTTTAGCGATCATCAGTTATCCGTACAAGTTAATGTAAGAAACAACTGATGAAAAACACTTAAAGAATTAAGCGATCTTCAAGGTCAATAGTAATGTAAGATTCTTTTTTAAGCAATTGTTGGCATTAAAAAAGGCTCCTAAGAGTGCTAATATTTGTTTATCTTTTTGTTTAATTGCTCGAATTTTATTGAGGGCAAGCAGTTAACCTGTTAAATTATTTTTATTTATTTCTGGAACTTCTTATGACCCCTTCTAATGAGCCAAGACCTAAACCTACATTTATTAAAAATAAGAAAGACCTAATTGTGGCATTAGCTTCATTAACCTCGACGCTAGTTTCATTTATTGTTTTCTTGGCTGCGCTGATGTTTATTTTTCTTGGTGATAATCAGCAATTGGGCTATATATTTTTAGGTATCGCAATTATCATGGTAATTGGTGGGTTTGTCGGATTAAAATTACTCCATAAAGGAAGTAGAAAGAATGAAGAAATAAAGCAGTAACATAATTACCCTTTTTCTTGATGGCTACTTTTAATAAAACATAGCTCTATGTCTCTCAATAGAGCTTTTTTGCTTAGTCTAATATTTTAACTATGTTCAGATTCTTTTTGGACCAATTCCACTATTTCTTCCAGAGATAAGTTCATTTTCTTTTTTTGTTGGCTTAATTTAACAAATGATGTGTATTTCAAGTACTTATCTTGTTTTGATTCGTCATAAGGAGCCTGCCACTTACCATCCACATAGGTACGTTTAAATGCACTGCCGTCAACCAACATTTCATTTACCATACCTTTTGAAAGATAGTATGTTTCAACCTCACGCTTGAAACAATCAATAGCCTGCTCTTTGTTTCGAATATAACTTTTACTACCACCCAAGTACTCTGTAGCATATATTTGCTTCTGAGCAACACAATTGTTAATAATTCCCAAATTAACAACATCACTGGCAGAGCCGGTATAAGCCTTATTGCCTAATCCCATAATCAATAATTCATTAAGATCAACAGCCATGGTACTAAAGTCTTTCACTGGCTTGTCTAATGGTTCCTGAACATTAGGTATAATTTCTACCCCAAGGAATACCACAAGAGCCAGACCAAATGCTGCGGGATACATAAGATAATTGACGATTTTTTTATGTAGCATATATTTCTCTAAAACTTAAGATTTTGGCTTAATACGCATGGTGTATTTCTGGTCATTGATGAAAAACTGAATAGTATGGTTTTTACTATCAATACGGTAGATCACGGCGTTATGAGCTTTTAAAAGCTTCTTAGCGGCATTAATATCAAATTCTTTCTGATCTTCTACATTTTTAAGAAAATTGGAATCGCCGTACGATTCTGACCCTTTACCAGATATAGCCAGATCAAAAACAACACTAATAATAAAAAAAGCGACAAAGATAGGAATGACTATGGATTTAAATCCAAGGGAAAAAGCAATCCCAACCGCAATGAAAGGTAGCAAATATAAGAATGGTTTCTTATTTCGAACTTCTTTCTTATCCATGGATTCAATTTGCTGATTTAAAACTATAGCTGCCATCTTACATTACTCACTATCAACAAAACAATTAAGAACAGATTTACTATTTTCCAAAAACACAAACATATACCGCATATATATCATACTAATAATTATTTAATAAGTAATTTTGTGTAACAAACAGGCATCGCAATTTTCTAAAAGTCAAAAAAAAAGCTCAAACACAAGGAAGGAGCTTTTTTCGATTGGTACGTTAATACCATTCATATTGCTACAAGAACAATATGTCCACTTATAGATCATCTAAAATGAAATATATTGAATGTACGGCTATTATTACATAAAACCCGTTTAAATCAATCAATTTCCTAACTTTTAATTTTTGAATTTGGTTATACAGGTAAGCCCATTTCGCCAAGGAATAAGTCCAGTTTTGGAGAATCACCTTTAATTTTATTATGACTGTTTGCGTATATTAAATGGATACTTTCATATTCAGATCGTTTTGTACGGCGTTCCGTATATAGTCCTTGCATGTTAAGTTGAGAACCATAAGCAAACACTTTCTCTGTAAAGGTAGGATCAATTGCAGATTCACTTGATGTAATTGTATAAGTTCTAGTGGAACGTTCAAAATTGATCTGATTATTCAAAAATAGAGGTTTTATCAAATAGTCATTAATAAACGTTTTAATCTGTTCAGCTAATAGAGGATCAGCATCATTTAACCCTCCAAGAATCAGAACATGCCCTTTATTGATTATTGAACTTAAATCTACATTTCTGTCTTTGTCGATATTGCTAAATGGATTAATTGAAGAAACGATAGCATTGATGTTCTGTAGCAAAGGCTCGAAAAATGATTTAAATAAAGTATGGTTTTGATGCACTATTTTTAGTACTACATCTGGGGTGATAGGACCCGTTTGATTTTCAAATACCGCCGTTAAAAGCTTATGCTCTTTGGAATCTGGGCTAAAGTAAAGCTGTGCAATTTCTGTGGGCTTTAAATTTAAGAATGGATTAAGACCATGATGTATGGAAGGCTCTGTAAAACTGACAAGAAACACCTTCCTTCCTGCTTCTTCACATTGATTTTTAATTGAATCAAGGACTTTACTATCCGTTGTTGATGTTGAATAAATAATTCCTAAGTTTTCATTTAACGCTTCTGTTAAAGCGCGTCTCTCAATATCTAGTTCAGAGCTACTAGATTTATGCGGAAAAACAAATGTATTTTTCTTGGTTTCAAAACTTATTAATTTTTCCATGACATTTCCTTTTTAAAAATTTACGTTTAGTGATGGATTTTTACGGTATCAACCGGTGCCGGTGCCTGATTACTAAATTTTAAGTGGCTAGTTAAAGGGAGGATTCTTGTGAAGTATGAATGTACCTTCCCTTTTCTTTCAAAGGCTTTATGAATGTTATACATTTCTAATTCATTATCGTCATTCAGAACCAAGTCACAAGCGACTACATAACCGAAAGACTGTAGAGCAATTCGAGCCAGAGTCTTATATTTCTCAAAATTCTTATCATGAATCTTATTGCTGCGTAGTATAGGATAAGAGATAAGCCCTACAACATGCCCTTTGTGTACAGCAGCCCAACAATGTGAAATTAATTTACCATCAAGATATGATTGTTGACGGGGATGAATCGCCCCTAAATTACCATCCTCATCCATCAAATCATGTGCTAAAAATCTCTTTTTAGACTTTTGAAAAGCAAATAAAGTTTTGGTGATTTCTTTTGATTTGAAAGGTGAATTTGCATAGAGATTCACCTCCCGACTGTCATCATCACAACATAAAACCAATCGACCAGAAGTTACCTTGCGCGTGCTATGAAATGCCAATACATCATTTAGCTTATTCTTTATACTCATACGGGCTTCTGGATCAGGTATGTGTTTAAGATTGGGAAGCATGACTAAAGAAAGAATTTTCCCTTGGTCCACACATGCGAGGAATAAACTATCTGTCTGGATCATTCAAGATTTCCCCCTGCCTCAACTACAGTTTTGCGTAGGTCAACAACTCTGAATGAACCAAGTTTTGCATCTGAAATGCCACCGGCATTCGCGACACGATAATTATTTTTACCCTCAGTGATTTCTTGTTCAGTTGGTCTATAGACGTTGTACATATCGGCAGCTAATTTCCGATAGTGTGAATTAGTGTTGGGAGATTTGACCATCATTTCAAGATAGTAAACCATAGCCACACGGCTGCGATTAATTACAATCCCTTCGGCTGACAAGCGTGCAAGAGTATAAGTTGCTTCTAAGTCGCCGGATGAGGAGGCTTCAACCAATTGATCTACTACAGTCTTAGCATCAGCAGGGTTTAATTTGGTTTTAGTTATCGAAAGGATGCCATAGCGTGTTTTGCATTGTGGTATGTATTGGGCGGCTATACATCTGGAATATACATTGATTGCTTGAATCCAGTCTTTCCGAGCTTCATACATTTGACCCAAGACAAAAGTGGCTCGATACATATCTTGCTCGCTTGCGAGCGCAAATAATTGTTGGGCAGTTTGAAGGTTACGAGGGACCCCGCGTCCGTTCAAATAAAGAATGCCAAGGTTGTACATTGCCACTGAATCACCGGCTTTTGCGGCAATCGCCCAATACTGAGCAGCATATTTAGAATTAGTTGCAATTAATTTGGGTTCCTGATCGTACAGATAGCCCATCAGGATAATGGATTTCGCATGACCACGTTGAGCAAGCTTATGCAGTTCAGGAATAGCCGTTTTATCCCGTTGAACAAGAATTCTTTTTCTTAGTGCCAAATAAATCGCCGTATCTGGAGCAAATCCGCTTGTTTCAATTTTTGGCAGTTCAGGAAGCCATTTGGGACGTTGCATCAGGTTGCCTACATCGGTCAATGTAAGATCACTGGCTTGCACAGATTGAATGGGCAAAATCAATGGTGCAGTTGCCGATACAAGCAATAATATTTTACTAACATTTTTTCTATTAAAAAACATTTCAAAAATATACCCATTATAAAAATTAAATACATTTTATAATTATAATTTCACCTTTTCCACAAAACATAATAAAATATTTTTTTTATATTTGATTTATTTGCCATGTATAAAACATTTGAATTATTCCAAAAAGCACTATACATCATTGGCTTTTGGTCTTTTATTCTTTACATCTTGGAAGTCAGGAAGTACCAAGTTTCATTCGTTGGTGTGGCTATAGAGACATTGGTAGGATGGTCCATATTCATTGGTATCATTGTTATGTTTCTACTATTTATTTCAAGTAGTTATAGACAAACGAAAAACAATACAAAAGAAAAGATTACAAAAAATGTAGTTGAAGATGGGATGGTCTTTACGGTTGGTGGACACACTAAAATTCTTCCAGTTCTACCAGAAGCATTTCAAATTGAATCCGAAATATTAAATAAATATGAAGAAAATAATCCTCATACAGAAAAGTCCAAAAGAGATTACATTCAGTCTACGGGACGATTATTAAAAGAAATTCTGGATACCCCAGATGCTACAACGTTCAACTTTTCAGAAGAAAGCTTATTCAAGGCTAATGAAGGCGGTTCAGAGTTGTATGGTGACGAGGAACAAGGGAACCCGTATGACAGCACAACAAACCAATCGATAGAGGAAATTAGAAAAGAAGCAAATATAGGTTTTAAGGCTATTTCAGGTGAATTTACCAATGATCACGAAAGTAGAAGAATAGATAAAGGTATATTGGCTTATAAATATCAATTCAATCTGCTATTTAGCCAAGTCGTAAATTTTGATCTTTTTCACCTACAATATAGAGTGAGTAAAGGCTTGGATGTTTACTCAAAAGATGAACTAGAATTAAAAAAGAAGCAGCTTAAAGACAAGTCTTTACGAGTACAGAAAGAAATTGAAAACACGCTTGCAAAGATACTAGAAGAATTGCCAAAGTTTAAATACAAAGGGATCACCACTACTACACCAGAAATTAAAACCAAACGTCAACTGGACTTACAAGACTATCAGCTCATTATTTTCGCGGCATTATTTCCGTATATCGATTGGCTGTCTTTAAGGTCTAGTGCAGCCTTAAATGCATTGGACCCAGAGTTTAAGAAGAATCTTTCTAGTGAAGAATTAAATAAACTGGACAATTCAGAACTCGGTTTAAGCTTACGTGATAAACGTGTTTTATGGAATGCACGCCGCATGTATGACATCTATATTCATCGAGATAAAGATGTTGCGGCTCATGGTAAGAGTGTCTATAACATGCCAGTAAGTTTTGATAGCAACGGGAGGAAATATAATCCCCTTGAAGAAACTGTTGCATTATGTGAACTTTTACGTTCATCTCAAACAATTCGACAAGTGAAAAATAAGCAAAATCAAAATAATAAGAAAAATCCCATTTACACTGAAAATGACATCATCAGGCTTGTATATTCGATCTTTTCTGAGAAAAATAGATTCAATACAACAAGTGCATTTGATCGTATTGGGATCATTAGGAATGATCTAATTTATGTTGATTTTGATGACTTTTATCCTAAGTTTAATGGTCGTTTTAAAGAGAAATATCCACATTTAGCAAATCACCTTGAATACCAAAAAGCCTTTAAAGTTTTCTATGACAAAATCAAGAAAATGGGCTTATTAGCTATGCGGATTCGAGATGATAATGCCGATAATGCCGTAGAGACATACTCACATAAAAGTGATGGAGAGCTATTACAGGTTTTGTGGGAGTTTAAAGAAAATAAAACTGTCACTATCGATCATACGTTGATCATTCATGCTGCTCAGATGTTCAAAGATTTGCTTTCAAATTATCAGGATTATCAAGCCAACGCCAAAATTTTAGGGGTCAGTCAAACCAAGGCAATTCCTTTATCAAATTATGCTGAAAAAATTAAACCTCTTATTGAAGCAGCAGAAAACGAAAAACGCCGTGTTAAAGAGATCATGGCAACAGTAAAGAGTAAGGATCAGCTTTCGGTCAATAAAACGCATAATTCGATCGTCAATGATATGAATAAGGCACTGGCTCAGCAACAAACCCTACCGACCGATCTTATTAATCCAGTCGAAAAACCGGTGAATTCCGGTAAACAGCCAACACAACACGAAAACATTGATCAAAAGCCAATAGAGGCAGTTACCAACTCCCCTGCAATGGTTGAATTGAATGAAGCTGACACAGACCTTTTAGACCAGATTTTAGAGTTTTCACTATCTGCTACTGAAAAAGATTTAGGTATCAGTAACCATGCATTAGAACAACATAGTGATGACGATGCCCAAGATGCGTTTAAATATATAAACCGTGAGGTTCAAGTCGTTTCACTTAAAAAAGCAGATAAACAAGAACGTGCAAAAAATGGAGGTTATCGATTCGCTATAAATGAGTTCCATAAGCACAAGCTGCAACTCATTCAATGTAGTCGTGATGCTATTAATGAAGCATCCTTAAACTTAGACTTTACCATTCTAAAAGTGCTTGACGCTGCAAGAAGCAAAAATTACAAAACCGAACACTTAAGTCATACAACGTCTAGTGAGAATATTTTGATTAATAAAACCAAAATATTCACATTATTTAATGTTATTGAGCAAATGGCTCTATATCAGAAAAAAGGAAACGGTTCATTCTGGTCTGTGAAACAAGAGAGTTGCAAAATCAAAGGAACTAATCCGAAGGACCAGTTCAATCAAATAAGTGTTATCGAATGTTTAACGATTGACCAGTCTAAAGAAGAAGAAATTTATCTACAAATCCGCAAGACAATGTGGAATGAAGATAAAGCCCAAGCACTGTTTGAGGAAATTGAAAATCGCCTAAATAGTATGGATAGCGCAACTAAAGCAAAATTGAAAATTCTTAAGGACCCGAACTCAGAACTGTACTTAATACCAAAACACCATATTGGGCAATTTAGACGTACCGGTGTGAATATAAATAGCTTCCTTTCATATTGTGAACAATTTAAAGATGAGATTTCAGAAGATTTAGCACCATACGCAGATAAACTCACAGCCATCCAATTGGACGGCAAATCTACAATTAAATTTGAAAAGGTATAAGTGATCATGGCAGGAACATTTGATGGCTTAAAACGATTCTTCTCAATACAAGCTGATTTCAATCTAATAGATTTGCGCCATCTGGCTCTTGGTGGACCTAAAGATGGATGGATGCTGTTATTGTTTATTATTGGCTGTTTAGCAGCAAATCCATATTTAATCGAAAATATTTATTATCGATTATTAGTACTTATAGTTTGCGGTGTCCCGTGCGCAACGTTGCTCTTTTATGGGAAGTTTAAATACTTCTACGATAAAGTTTTCACTTTCGATCCTATAATGCAGCAGGATAAGGCTCGACCTTTTAGATTACCTTCAAGTAATCCTGTTGGAACGCCAGAAGAAAATATCGGTAATGGTATTTGCGTTGGTTATACAACTGATACTGGAGAACCTGTCTTTATTCCATATAGCCTTATTTCTCAACATATAGCTATCAATGGATCGACTGGTACCGGTAAATCAGTTCTGGCGACATCGATGATGGCACAGCAAATGAGAAATGGGGGCGGATTATGCTTTATTGATGGTAAGTTGAGTAACAAAGAATTACTCGCCGTGTGGCAACTTGCTTGTTGGGCAGGACGGGAATTAGACCTACTTATTATCAATGCCGGCGATCCCTCAATGTCTAATAGCATTAACCCTATTTTGAGAGGCGATCCACAAGAAGTAACTAGCCGAATTATGATGTTGTTACCCGAAGTATCAGGTGGTGCGGAACACTATCGTAATAGTGCTTTAATTGCTCTACAGGTGATTGTCGCAGCTTTTCAGCGAATTGGTTTACCCTATTCGTTCCAAGACATTACAGCTTGTTTACAAGACTTTGATGCTTTCAAATATGTAGAAAGCAAATTACAGCTAGAATATCCTGATTCTGCGGAGACAGTTGCATGGTTCTCTTTGATGAAAAGTTTTGTTAAAAACAAATTCTTTGACTTCGATATGTTCCGAAATTTACTTTCAGGTCTCGCAGCGCGTTTATCACAATTCAGTGAAGGTTCATTCGGGCAAGTAATGAATAGCTACAATCCTGAAATCGATTTTGAAGAATGTATTCTTCAAAATAAAATCATTTACGTCATGCTTCCAACGATGGCTAAAAATGAACAATCAATTGCACTTGCTAAAATCTTAATCGCGGATATGCGAACAGCAATTTCACATTTCCAAAGATTGCCTGCACACATGCTACCAAACCCACCGTTTATGATATTACCGGATGAAGCAGGATCGTATATCGATGAGACATGGGGGCGGATATTCGAACAAGCCCGTTCTTCAAAAATCTTCCTTGCCCCTTGTTACCAGACTTACGCCAACCTAAAACCTAACGGTTTGGAAACACTGTCTGAGGTTGTAATGGGTAACACCTTGTTCAAAATCTTCTTTAAACAGCTTTCTACATTATCAGCGCAACAAGCCGCAGATGAGATCGGTTTATATAAACAAACAACTTGGGCAATGGGAAATGGTCAAGGTATTAGTAGCAGTGGTGATGAAGTTGATACATCCCCAATTCAGAATCAAGGAGCTAATAGAGCTTCAAACTTCACTCAACGTGAAGAAGAAGTTTACCATGTCAAAACAGAGGAATTTAAATACATTCCGATTGGTGATTGCATTCTGTATTATGGCGGTACCCACCTATATCATCTCCGTGTACCATTAACTACACTAACAGACAATGCGGCTAAAGAGTTTGGAAATGTACAGTTCAACCATTTTGCGATGGATGACGTTGAAGGGTTAAACCTTCGTGCAATTGTGCGCGAATCTGTATGTTGAGCAGGAGATAAAGTATGTTTATGGATCGTTCTCATATTGAGTTAATAATTATTAGCTTAATTGCGATATTTTTTATTATTGTAATTATTAAACCTTTGCGTGAACTGACCCTGTGGTTTGTTAAAGATATGGTTATTCCCGCCCTTCTATGGTTCTTCAACTATGTCGTTCTTTTTATGATTAAACAATTTAAAGAAGTTGTGATCAGTCACAAGGACATTTTGAAAAATTTGCACTCACCAAGATCAGTAATTTTTCCAAATTTAGATGATCAACGGAATGATAGAGATAAAGCAATGAACCGTAAAAGTTAAATTCTTTAAAAAAGGAGACTTCATAGTCTCCTTTTTTTAATAATATTAAATATAAAAAATCATTTGATTATTTTTTATACTATTAAATTTTATAAATATTAACTATTGATTGTTGTGCGTTTTTTAGCCTAATTTCTGATTTTTCCGCAACTTTATCAACAAGAAAAGGGGATAAAATAGAAAATAATATCTTGTACAATATTTTTATTTTGTGGTATATTTTATATATAAATAATATGGGTAGAATGAGTCATGAATAAGGATTTAACTGCTAATACTTTAAATCAAGAACAGCAACACTGCGAAGAATTTGCCCTAAAGTTAAAATCATTTAAAATTTTAGCTTATGCCGGTACAGGTAAAACAAAAACATTAGAAGCTATTAGCTTTGCCCTCGGTTCTATCAACAAGAAAGGTCTCTATTTAGCTTTCAATCGCGCCGTTGCAGATGAGGCAAAATCTCGTTTTGATGATAGTGTTACATGCAAAACTTTTCATTCACTTGCTCATTCACATGTACCTAAAAATTTAAGTAAAAAGGTATTTAACCCAAAAAATTATCCCAAAGACCTTGCGGTCATGTACCACTTAAAAGATAGTGATTGTAAGTATTCCGACTCATATTTAGATGAATTGAAACATCGTTCTTATAAGAAATTTATGGAGATCACTAAACGTGGAGGATCGCGCCGTTTTACGCCTCATCAAAAAATGCAATATGTTAATGATGCTATTAAAAATTTCTGTAAATCGAGTGATTCAGTATTACTGGAAAAACATTTTGATCAACTAGATTGGTTAAAGCCAGTGGAGAATAACGCTGCTATAAAAGAGCTATTACCTGTTGCGAACCGCCGTTGGAATGATCTTATCGCTCTTGATAATAATTTGAATATTTCTCATGATGTTTATGTGAAATATTGGGCTTTATCAAACCCAAAAATCTCCGGATACGATTATTTGTTACTAGATGAATGGCAAGACAGTGATGAGTTAATGAATTTCATTGTTTCAAATCAGTCTATTCCTTGTTTTTACGTAGGAGATAAATATCAACAAATTTATGAGTGGCGAGGAGCTACCGATAGTTTAGAAAAATTAGATTTGCCTACCTCCCGATTAACACATACTTTTCGATTTGGTGAGAACCTAGCAAATCATGCGAATCTTATCCTTGCTTGCTTAGGTGAGTCAGTACCGTTGATAGGTAATCCAAATGTGCATACTGAGGTATTGTACGATCATGATGCAGCAGTAAAATGTGATGCGATTTTATGCCGGACTAATAAAGGAGCATTTAGCGAATTAGTTAGTCAATTGCAGAATTTCCCCAACCGCAAATATGCAATGTTAGCGGATGTTTATGAGATAAAAAAATGGTTAGAGGCAGCCGAACAACTTATAAAAGGAGTCAAAACATACCACCCCGACTTAAGTGCTTTCGATAAATGGGATGATGTCATTGAATACACTGAACTAAACAAGTCAGATAACGATTTTGCGTCAATGGTACGGTTAATCAATCAATTTTCATCTAGTTTTTCCACCCTGTATTCAATACTTGATCGTGTAGGCAATAATCCTAGTGAAGCTGAATGCGTAATTACTACTGTTCATAAAGCAAAAGGTCTTGAATGGAATTCAGTATACATTTCATCAGATTTTGATTTGAGTTTAATGCCTAATAAATTTAGTGGAGTTGAGCAACGTTTTAAAAAGGATATTACAGATGAGCTATATCTTGAAAACTGGGAGCTGATTCCATTTCCCAACACCCTAAAACTGATTCCTAATAGTAACAGCTTTATTGAAGGTATTATTCCATCAATTGAATCAGGTGTGTTAGATCAACGTATGCATAATCAAACTTACCGTATATCAGATATGCCAGTAGAAGAATTACGGTTGCTTTATGTGGCTATCACACGCGCAAAAAAAACACTCTATGCATCTAATCTAAGTGAATTTTTCATTTTAATGGAAAAGTTACGAAATAATTTAGATTAGCTCTTATCATCAGATAAAACAAGGTTGTTCAAATGAATAAAGCCATAAGTCTTGTCATCATGACTGTAATTTTAATTGTATTACATTCCATGATTTTAAAACAATGCAGCTATATTAAAGGCTCAACCTCAATGAGTCAGTAGTAATAGTTAATTACTTTACAGGAGCATTCAAGCCCCAAACAATAATTTTATTATATACTTTTTTTGAGATTATTCTATGAATAAAATATTATTATCACTACTAACTCTACCAGTTTTAGCATTATCGTATGGTTGTAGCGATCATATAAGTGATATTACTGTAGAAAGACTAAATGAAGAAAAAGTATGGAAAGTTGGAAATAGTTTACTAGGTGAACTAACTTCCCCCCTCTCCTCTAAAACCAATAGTTATCATTCTTACACTAAAAGTAATAATGAAGAACAGGGGGAAGAAGCATATTTTGAAAAGGAAAAACTCACTAACTTTTACATAAATGAATGCAAGTCATTGTTTAAAATTAACAAAAATGATGTTGGATATGAAAGTAAAGGGCTTGGTAGAGGAACCTATTTTATTAAAGATATTAGTTTTGAAAGGCTTGTGCCATTTAAAGAATGTATTACAAATAAATATAATAATGAAGCTATTGACGAATTAAGTTTAAGAATTTTTTTAACTGAACCTAATTTATTGAAATACAAGAATGATATGCAATTAAAAAAACACATCACTCAAATAAAAAAAGACAACAAGATAACTCTTAAAGAAGTTGTTGATACATATTCAATTTTAGACAAATTATCGATTGATAATTTTGACAATGAAAACAAAAAATTATTCAATGAACTTTAAAAAAAAGGACCAAAATTAATGGTCCTTTTTATTTTTAAATATTTTTCCACTTTTCTTTAAATAACTCATCATCGCTACAATTGCTAACAAAACACATTGAATGTAAATATTTTTCAAAAAGAAAGTTAAAATACATAATCCTATTATGATATTAAAATATGTTGTTTCTGACTTTGCAATATTGATTAATTTAGATTTCATAATAAAAAGAACACTTGGCATTAAGAGAAAAAACCTCCAATTGGAGGTTTTCCTTGTTTATCTAGTACTAACCGATATAGGGTTAACCGGCAAACTATTAGCAATGGTTCCCACCATACGCTCTAACTCATTAAACTGTTTAACCCGCTCATTAGGTGTGATCTCGTACTGAGCAATTTCTCTGCGCCAACGTGTTAGGTTGTCATCAAAGCTTTGTGGTGGCGAAGCTTTCACTGTAGAGCCATTAAAAGTTAATACAGATGAATCAACTAAACTCTTAGCAAGTTTTACAGCCATATCATTGATAATGATCGGTCTAATATGCTCTGCAATCAAAATAACTTGGTCCGGTTGGTTATTCACTTTAGCTATATAACCAATCAACTGTGAGTTGACACTAGCATAAAAAGCTTTCTCCTCGCCCGTTAGTATTGATTCAATATTTGTTTTGCCGGCTTTACCTACAATTCCCTTACCACTATTAACCGCACTTGCAATTAGTGTACGGTCCAAATCTACACTTGAACTGTCAATACCATATAGGTTCTTGTTTACTATACGAGCAATACCTTTGAAATAAGTTGATAGTTTGCCTTCCGCCAATGGTAGTTTTTGGCATCCTTCATCATAAGTATCCCCCGACTGACAAGTATAAAATGGCTTACTGTCTTGTGGTGAGATCAAATCAGCAATACCAATTGTACTGTTATAAATAGCAGGTTTTGGATCACATTGTCCTGATCCAGTGGCGCAATCTTTATCACCACTACTTGTTTGTGCTGAGGCATTAAATACTTCGGTACCAACAACATTCATAATCATTAATTTAGCTTCTAAATCGCTACCACCGCTATTAGGTAGAATAGCTTTAAAGCTATCAGAGGCATTAATTGCACGCCACGATACGTTACCAACATTCGGCAATTCCTGAATTGCTTTGTCAGCTCTCGTAGTAGCTTGACCATCTGGTGAGTTTCCACGAAGTGAGTTCCAACCACTTGTAAAATTCTTTTGCACATTACTAAAATAATCTTTGAAACCACCAGTTTGAGTTTTGATTTCACCAAATGAACTCTTAATAGAATTCAGCATCTCACCGCCAGTTTTATCAATCTGGAATAGTTTTCGAGCAGCTTCACAACTATTTTTCAACAAAGCATTCATTTCTTGTAACTTTGCAGACCATGTAGTTAACAGTGAAGATAATGGCTGACTAATTGCATTCAATCCAAGCTGAAAAAGTAAGCCCAATGCATTCTGAGCGATTGCACGTAAAAGCTGAGTCAGTTCTTGGGCATTAATAAAACTAAATGAACCACCAAACAAATTGATTCCACCACATCCTGCACTAACGCGAGGTGGATCAAAAGAAACTAAATTAATAGATTTAATTCCAAAACGTCCGACATAAGAGCCTCCGGAAATTACTCCGCGTTGTTGTGTCTGGAACATGCCGGGTGCCGTAGTATTGCTGTACATATCAGACATGAAATTATCCAAACCACCAGTTGTCGCTGTTTGGCTTGCACCAAGGACAGTTGCCAATAAGCAACAAACACGTAAAGGTTTTAGAAACGTTTTTGGAATATTAACCAAATTTTTTCCGGTTTTTTGTTTTATCAACATAGTTAATCAACCTTATTACTCATTACCAACTGCTTTCTTGATTAAATCAACGATTTTAGTTGGATCATCATTTAACTCTTTTTCCACTTGCTGCATACGTTTCATTTGCTGTGGTGTTACTACACCTTTTGCATAAGGGTCAAGCTTATCTTTAAGGTGTTTTGGAAGTAGATTTTGTTGTTCTGCAACTAACAAAATCTTTGATTCTAAAGAACTTTGAGTAATTAGCCCTTGGCTAACTACATAAAAATTGTTTGGTGGTGCAAGTAAAACAATTGATGGAGTAATCCTTAAACGAAGATTAACTGCCTGCCCTCTATCTGGTAATATTATTTCATTGTTATCCATTTTCGGCAAACGCTTTCCGTCCATAGATATATTAAATATTTTAAAATTGTTTTCAGCTTTAAAATCTTTTAGAAATTCATATTGTGCTGTACAGAATGAGCAACTTGTATCATAGAAGAACCATAAACCAGTTGTTTTGGATAGGTAATTCAAAATTTCTTTTCTATCTTTTTCCGCAGCAGCCATGAAAACTCTATTTGATGCGGTATCAACTGGAACACGATTAGTTTCATCCAAAAATGGGTCTAATTGAGTCAAAGTTGTAGCCGATTTAGCAAAGTTTTGAGACTTATCCAAAGCAAATTTTTGGAAATACATATATGTTTCCATCTCTTTACTTGGACGACCATTCTCATCATAAGGATTATCCATGGCAGCTTGTAATGCCTTAGGCATATTCACTTTAAGCCATTCAGTAGATAACGGTTTGGGCTGAGCGGGAGTAGCCTGAACAACTATAGGTTCGTTGTATCTATTCGTTTTAGGGTCATAAATATCAACTTTTTTAGGTTGCTGTACTACTGTCGGTGGCACTTGTTTCTGCTGCTTTTTCTTCGCTTGAGGGTCCTCATACCAATACCAACCTTCACTTCTACGTTCATAAAAATTTTCAGAGGTTTGTGTATTAGGTTGATTCTTTAAAGCTTGTTGTCTTTGTTCAGTCAATGCCGAAGAAACATGTGTAACTTGGAGAGCTAAAGCAGCAAGAACCAGTAATTTTTTCTTTCTCACTTTTCTAATTCTCCTGTTTTAAAACAAAATTGGGGTAGCAATGTCTAATTTGGTGTCTTGTTTAACTGGCAGGACTCCCCAATATCGACTGTCATACGATCTTTTATATGAACCCAAAACAAATAAGGCGTTTTCAGGAACGATATAATCAGTTTGCATTTGATTCACAGATTTATTGATCTTGCTCAAAGCGATTGGATTAAGTTCAGCATGTTTGGTTCCATTCACTAAAACATTTAAGCCTACAATCTGAATATGATCACCTTGTTTACCTATAACTTTTTTCACAATCGTAAAATCCTGACTGACAAAAGGTTCCAATTTGTCAGTTTTGAAAGCTATATATTCTCCTTTCTTTAAATCTTTATAGTCTCTAATTCCTTTATTAACTTTAAAAATTATATGATCATTAGAAGAAATATTACTTATATCTACCGCGATCCCAAACTTATTCTGCAACTTAACACTATAATATTGGCTACTAATATATATAAATGAGAATAAGGCAGCCATCCAAAGAACAGTTAATCGGCGACCTTTACAAGCAATAAATAACTCTTTCAAAAAAACAAACAATGGCATTACAAGTGATACCATAAATTTAACAACCGGATTATTTTTAAGACTTGATTTCATCACCAATACTCTACTTTTCATCTACAAATTTACTATTCTAAATCTATAGAGTGACCTTCATTATTTGTAATGATTTGAGAATTATCTAGCTGTTTTTGAGCTTGTTCATTCAGAGTTTTATTTGCATCATTTAAAGCCTCATTCTCATAGTCACCAACATTTAATTGTGCGAAGTTTTTTAGCACATCATATTTTTGTTGATTCGAATAATCCGCATCAAATTTTTCTCGGGCAATAGGTTTTAAACCTAAATCCTTAATGAGTTTGTCAGTAATGTCATTAGATTCAGAAGTAACATAGACATTACTTCTGTTAATAATGATATAACCATTATCAACGTACTTTTTAATTTCTTTCTGTAAGTTATTACGATACTGAATCGATATTTTTTGAGCTTGATCAGGCGAAAGCTGCATATTCATGTAAGGAACTGTAGCCGAGTATGCTAACCTTGCAGTATCAAGTACAACAACCTTTGCTCCTTCTTTAGCGGGTGAGATTGGGAGCTTAATTAAGTTAAATTTATATGCTAATAATAAGCCTATCAAAGCTACAATTATTAATAGCCAAAAAATCCACTTACGGTTTTCTTTATTTTTCGCTTTTTTGTATTCACCTATTTGTAAGCGAATGCTTGTGTTGGAATATATTTTCTCGATTAGAGCTTTTGATGCATTTGTTTTATTTAACTCAATCTTATTAATCAATTGAATTAAGTTTAAATTTTTAGTGTCACTATCATTGATCGACAGCAGAACTCCACCTAATACTGTTTCATCCGAATCATTTAATTGTTCAGGTTCAATAAGATTATTAATCAATCTAACAATCTTATTTTTATTATAAACCCCTTCTTCTTTCGCTTCTTCAAAGATAGGGGTATTAACACTAATTTCATTCATAATCTTATCCTATTAATGATTTTTTTCAATGTTGAGGAGATTTCGCTTATATTCACTTAGTACTTGATCGATATTCTCGCCACTTTGAATACGTGCTTTAATTTCATTAATATCCTGATTAGAATGAGCTTTAGTTAGGTTTTTCTTCTTAATCTCTAAACCTAGATAAGAATCAATAATATCAGCAATATCCTCACCTGCATCAATTCTATCTAAGAAAGGTCTAAAATATTCCTCACTAGATGAATATAATATTTTTTCATAATCATTTAGAATTGTTCTGATAACAGAAACATTTTCTGTGCTATTTTCAAAAATCATTGCTTCTGAATATACACCTTTTGCCAATCGCAGTGATTTATATGTATCTATAATATAACTATCATTTTTAATAAGTTTTTTATCAGCCATTATGTCGATTTGTTCTGCAACATAAGGAAGATAGACCATATAGTTTGCATTAGTCATAACTTTACCAAGTGCGGCTGACTCTTGAATCTTCTCTGCATTCTGGGTTACTAACCAACACCCCCCACGGTATTTACGAATCCGTTCATAGAAATCAGCAATGAATGCACCAACAAGAGGATCTTGAAAGTAACTTGTAACTTCTTCAAAAAATACGAACTTTCTTGAGTAGTTAAAGTTACGATACATATCCTCTTGAATTTTAGTACAAAGCATCATCATCACAACTGTCTTTAGTTGTGGTTTGGTTTTTAAAGCTTCTAACTCAAGAACAACCATCTGAGCATTTAAATCGAGATTATTATCTCCATTAAAATATTTCCCGTATGATCCATCTTCGGTAAACTCGAATAACTGAGTACCGAGTTTTCGAATTTCTTCTTCTTCTTGCACCAGAAAGAAGTCAGCTATATCCGTAATTGTAGTTTTTTGCGCACTTTTACTAAATACAGACTTAATAGCCTGCTTAATTTTAGACATCGCAAAGTCACCTAAATTTTCAGTCGGTGAAGCCATTTGTTTTACTACACGAGCTAACTGATCTACTTCCTCATTTATATCTTCAACCAAAGTGAATGGGTTTAAACAAACATCACTATGGTCCGTAAATTCAATGAACGTACCACCAAGTGCTTTGCATAATTTTTTATATGATTGTCCCTCATCAATAATGCGAATTAAGGCACCAGACTCAAACTCTTGTGATAAGAAGTTTTGACCAAATACAGATTTACCACCACCGGAAGAACCAAAAACCATACCATTATGGTTTTGTCCTGCCATCGGATCAAATCCAAAAATATTACCCCTACGGGTATAATATATCTGACTAAAATCGCCTCTAAGATTTTGGAAATCAGCAAATAATGGAGCAAATGTTCCCGCACGATATGTTGTCATTCGAGAAGTTCGGCTTGTATTTTTTAAAGATTCTATGCTTGGATATAAAGGTAAAGAATTCCAAAAAAGGGGTAAAACGATCTTACTATCAGCTACGACTTTTAAATTTTTCGAACTATAATAAGCATCTAAAACTGATGCAATTCGGGGTAATTTATTCTTATCTTTACTGAATAAGGTAATATTAAAGAATAGCCGACAAGGTGTTTCTCCTCGCTTAGTTACGTCACGTAATAGCTTTAACCCATTTAATCTATCAACTAATTTTGGTGAGAATTTTCTAGCCCAAGGTGTAGCTGTATCATCAGTTTGTGCATAGTCAAAATCGATTCTTTGATTTTCTTCTTGAGTATCTGGGATAATGATTGTGCAATTAATAAGATACGGGCAACCTACTTGTTGGGTTGTCCCTTTAGGGTCTCCAACTAACAAATTGGTCAATGCAATTGTATTTGGGCTAGGCAAGGCATCGACAGAAAGTACTGATAAATAAGAATCACCTATCTTAGTTATGGTAGGGTCGCTGTTATCGGTTTCTGTAGTCTTTTTAAATACTTGTGCTGATATATCTTGGAACTCATCATAATTATAGTCTAGTGGCTCAAAAGGGAAAATAATTGCTCTTAACTGTGCCAAATATTCATTTTTACTGAGTTGTTTTAAGTCTGGTAATACAGAACTCTTAAGAGTCTCATATACTGTAAGAATCAGCTCCTTGCTTCTTTGTAAATCAAATTCACTTAATTGCAAGTCGGCAGGTACTTTCACGGAAACTAAAATACGTGATTGTCTTAAAGTAATTCCGTTTGCGGGTATTGGAGGAACACTCTTAGCCTCTCTGAGCGATTCAGTTCTTCTTAACACAATTGAGTGTAAATTCTCTTTTTGTTTTTGAGTTAGTCCAAAATTTTCGTTAATTGCTCGATATTTATTTTCATAGTAATTGTCAATCTGGTCATCAACATGATTGGTTGATGGATGGGAGATTTGAATTATTGAGTTTGGAGGTAGCTTAACCGAAATTGCACTTACAAATTGGTCATACCCTTGGTCATTCATACCATTGAGCGGTGTTGCCATGAAGCATGCACCAATGTATGACTGTTTCTTATTATTCTCACAGTAAAAGAAATTATCCTCTGTAGGACTCTTAACTGGTGTCAGGTCTGATAAACGGTATCGGTGTAGCATCTTATCGATGACAGAAGCTTTTAGTTGCATAACACATCCGAAATTGTATATTAAATATTTTAATTATTATAAATATTTTATTATAAATATCCACAATAAAATAAATTGTTTTATTAATAATTAATTATATCGAGAAGAAATTCAGGCTATAGATTTGATGTGAATTACTGATTTTTAGTTTCTCTTAGGTCTGTATATTTTTCAGTAATGCTAATGAAATCTATGCTTTGCAAGCTTGATGAGGCGATAACTTAATTTTTAGATATAAAAAAACTCGCTTTACGCGAGTTTTGATAGAAGCAATTTAAGATAACTTAGATTGCAGCACCGAAGATTGACATTAAAATTGCAGGACCGAAAACTGCTGCAATACCAATACCAACCGCGATCATGATTGTCATTAAAGATTTAGCGAAGATCGCACCATATAGACCAACTACGAAAGCTAACACAGTTGCGAATAAACCACCGGTTCCTTTCAGGAAGTTAATTACCCATAAAACAGGGGTATTCATTACTGTACCAGACTTATCAGCACCACCCGTTGAAGCAGTTTTAAGCTGCGCTTCTGTAATAGCAGATGATTCGTTAAGTACAGCGAACATAAGCACCGCAACAAAAGCTAATGTAACGTAAGACATTAAACGAGCAACTTTGTTAGATGCAAGATCAGCGAAATTGAATTTTTTTAGAACTAATTGCATGGCAATTCCTTTACTTATTGATGGCTGTTTATGCAGGACTCTCAAACCCGCATTTAAGAATTTTACATCTTTTTTTTATTAATGCTAGATATAAATAACAAAAAAGTTTAAGAAATGTTTTATTAATTTTAATAAATTTAAAAAAAATAAAACCCGATTAAATCGGGCTTTGTTTTGTTCAATATTTTCTTTTAATTGAACCCACCGTTTTCTGCTAGTTGTTGCTGTCTTTGCATTTCTGGTGCTTGTACTTGATTTACCTGACCTTGTTGCTGACTTTCTTGATCTGGAACTTGGTTATTCATACCCATGATTTGATTTGCCTCAGAATTAGCTGCGTTGCCATCTCCACTCGGAGCCGGAGTAGTAGTACTCGGAGACATATAATCAGCTTTATTAGGGGCAGTTACAGGAGTGTTACGCATTACCGAATCACCAAAATTCCAACGGCGTGGAGTGATTTCAGTAAATAAATAAGATGACCAGTTCAAAGTTTCGTTTTCATCTTTCCATGGTGCTACCCAAATTCGGAGTACTTTAGGTTGCTCTAATACTGGCATTGGCGATGAAGCCGCTTGAAATTGAGGTTTAGCAAATAAGTTAACCATTTGCTCACCCTGAGATGCGGTAGTTTTTTTAGAACCTTTATCATATTTCGACTTTCGTGTAGTTTCACCATCTAAATCAGCTTGATATACACCAATTCGATCATCACTATTCGTTTGCTCATACACTTGCATTGGTGTTTTACAAACAATACCGTCAGGAAGCCCAGAACAACCATATTTACCCTGAAAACCTGTACAAGCTGTTG
This sequence comes from Acinetobacter sp. SK-43, assembly GCF_015351505.1. Classification (NCBI taxonomy): domain Bacteria; kingdom Pseudomonadati; phylum Pseudomonadota; class Gammaproteobacteria; order Moraxellales; family Moraxellaceae; genus Acinetobacter; species Acinetobacter sp. SK-43. The sequence continues at coordinate 217,288 of NZ_JADKPY010000001.1, read as the reverse complement.
TTAGAAATGCCAAAGCACTAATAGCTATAAAATGTTGTTTTTTCATTTTCCATTTCCTTCTTGAGCTTGAAATTTATTGTTCAGAATTAGAGTTACTTGACGACCGGCATCAATCTCAATTACAGGTACCATCTGTTCAGCCAAGTCCATATAGAAGTTAGCAACGCGATCCAAGCTGCTTCCCATACCATTTGCCAATGCAATTTTTGAAGCATTCCCTACATTTGGAACTTGATATTTAGTTTCATCACTACCAGAAATATCCAAAGTTGGAACTTGACTTGGTGCAAGTTGTTTACCTAATCCACCAAAGAATCCGGCAGCAATTGAACGCGCAATTACAGAACCTTGCTTAGAAACAACTCGTCCGCGCAATCCACTTTTACCATCTTCACCCACAACATAAGCTGATAATGGACCATCAACGACAGCTCCATCTTTAAATATGCATGAGATTGTCTCACCACGCATTTCTGCTCGCTCTGTTGCCAAATTACCGACTCCAGAAACAATGATGAAGCACTCTTTAACAGCTTGAATATAGCGGTTAGGCAGTACAGCATCCTTCTTCACACGAACCAATGCCGGTACTGCGTTTCCCTTTCCCCGTCCTGCGGTTGCGTCCATACCGTTTATTAAAACGCCTTGGATCATACTTCCGGTAGGCAAGCCATGTTCAATCAACAATTTAGCCTGAACAGACAAAACATCCTTTTTTGCACTAGCATTACTGCTGCTGCGGTATCCATTACTTTGAAACTTACTAGCATCCTTACCACTTCTAATTATTTGGAATGGATCAGAATTTTCAATTGGACGTGGAGCAACTGAATTATCTGGAAGGCTATTCAAAGCAGGATCATTTGGATTAACCATTGGAGCTGAACCCAAATCAGGTACACCACTTTGGTTTTGATTATTGTTTTGGTATGCTTGGTCCATGTTTGGATCAATACCTTGTAATGGAGGTAAACTTACCCCATTTGCACCACCCGCTTGATTGCCTAACTTAAGCTGTTTAACTTCATCTGTAACAGAAGCCAATTGACGAGACAGATCAGAAACACTTTGACCTACAGCCTGATTACCAGTTTTATAATCATTAGTAATTTGCTCTTGGTTCTGTATTAAAGCTTCTTGTTGTTGTCTTTGACGCTCTAGTTCGGATTGAGTCATCCCACGTAAATCATCGATACCAACCTCACCGACTTTTGGTTGGACCAATTGATCTGTTTGAAGCTCATCTGCTACTGTGATTTCTGCATTAGCTTTTTCTTCACTTTCCTTAGCCCGCTTTTCGCCAAGATATAAAATTACAAAAGTTAGCAAACTAATGAAAACCATTGCCATGATAATACGGCGTTTAAAAGGGTCTAATTCATGCCATTTTTGCTTTATATCAGCAAATTGTGTCTGCATATTTTCTTTAAAACTCATCTTATCGACTCCGGTTAATCGTAAATAGAATCTTCACCGTTGCCGACATCAGCAAGGATAAGAATTTCAGTTGTATCATTAGGAGCTAGACGAATTTTTCCGTCATTAAAAGCAACCGCTCGAACTCCTTTATGCCAAAAAGAAGGTTCACTTAATTCAACGTATTGACCAGTTACATTACGTGCTTGATATACATAAACATTATGTTCAACACCTGAATAAAGGACCTTAGGTTGTAGTGTTACAGCCCCCACACGCGCAATTGTTTTTTCATTGACATTCGAACGTGAATAGCCATCAGGTAATTTTTTCTGAGCGATCGTTCCGAGAGTTTGGCGGATAACATCTGTATAATCTGATGCAATTTTTGCATTTGGATTCGTAAGACGTTCTTTCATTGAGTTTTCTAATACCACTGCAATATTTTGCGGAGGTACAGCCTTAGGTACCAAGGTCAATGAAGCTACAGGAGAATTATTAGCAAGGTTGTCATCTTCACGGATGTATACACCAATTGGTTGATCACTCTCCATGACAACATAGACATCTTGACCAACAACTTTATATTTAGCACCACCATTCACAAGTACAATTGGATTTCGAAATGGAGTTGAAATTCGGTTCATATTTGATGCTGACACAGGGACTACATGCGTATCATCATTATCAATCTGAACTGTTTGTTGCTTTAAATTAGCCTGATCCAACGAAATGGGTTGTTGGGCTATCATTGATGCATTAGTTAATGAATCTTGCGGTAATCTAGCCACCTGAGTTCGGGCATTTGCTCCCGACTGAAAATTAGCCGGCAAATTATTTGTATTTGGCGCATTTTTATTTTGCGGCAATGGGATATAGTTCCCATTAGATAGATTGCTCGGTGGAGGAATATCATTTGCATTCCTAAATATTTGCCCATCAGCATAAGCAGCAGGAACATTTGCAACCCCTACAGCTAAAGCTAAACCAATGAAAAGCTTATGTAACTTCATAAAATTTCTCCAATTATTATTGCTTAGCTGCTTCTGCTTCTGCTTGCTGTTTATTACGAAGGTAGGACAGTGTTCTTGGTTCATAACCTTCATAACTGTTGAAGTACGTTACTATTGGCTTACCACTTTCCATTTGGATAATGAATTCATAAATAACGGGTTGAGTCTGAATATCTGCTCCCGTCAATGCCGACTGCAAATTACCCTGAATAAATAGTTTTCCGGTTTGTTGCTCATAAGATGATGTTTCTGGGACAAACCATGCTGAGAAGTTCTGGTCCGGTAATTTTGTTGTTAAAGCTCTAAGCGATTCCGCCATTGGTCTTTGCAATGCAGGGGCAAAGAATTGATTAAGTGTCTTAATCGTGTTCTCAATGTTCTGTGGTGTCGTTTGCCCAATAATTCCCGAAATAACAACTGCAAATTGTTTATAGTATTCTGTATTGGCAGAATCCCACTGAATCTGATAAACCTGATCAATGGTTGGTGGTGTTAGAACAATACGTTCGCGCTTATTAGCCAAACCCCATGATTGCACCAATACCACAACGCCTAGAACGGCTGCCGTGCAAGTTGAGACAATAGCTACCTTGTGAGATAAGTCCCAATTCCCGTTAAATAAGCTAAATTTCATTCTTTGTACTCCATAATCGAGCCATTTTTAAAATACGAATTCAACGGGATCATCCCCCAACGGTATGGATAATGAATATAAAAGCCTGCCATCGATCTTTTTTTGTAATTCACATACAGCTTTGCAAATGCATAAAGTAGTAGGCACATCACGATAATGTTCGTCTTAGTAAATAAGCAGGCAAAAATAATTGTGAAATAGATACCCAACTCATCAGATTCGAAAGCCAACAAAAATGGAGGTCCATCAATATTGTCTGGAATCTCGATAGGTGTTAAAGCCATAAGAAATCTCCTTATTCCGTGACATTAATTGTGATGACAGCTCGGCGGTTTTTTGCACGACCTTCTTTGCTTTTATTGCTTGCAATAGGAGACGTTTCGCCTTTACTACTTGTAATAATTCGCTTTCCATCGATACCTTGGCTAACCAACCAACGTTTAACAGCATTTGCTCGTTTTAGCCCAAGCGTTTGGTTGTAGCTTTTTTTACCAATTGAATCTGTATGTCCAACAATATCTGCCACCAGTAGAGAATCTGCCTTCATCTTGTCAGCAATAGCAGTTAACTTTGATAAATCCCCTTTTAAAATGGCTTTATCAAAATCAAAATGCTTAGCATCAATGATGGTTTCTTCTGGTGCAGGGGTCATACGAATCCAGATCACATCATCTTCTTGTACAACGCCTGCCGGAATTTGATCACAGCCGTTACATACAACTGTCTGCTCAATTGTAGGTACCCGTACAATTTCACTATCTACGTGTATTTTTAAGATGTTAAAAGTTGGCTGAGGAATAGTTTCTACTTTTAGCTCTGGAACAGGTTGAGCAGTAGAACACCCATACAAAGCAGCAATCACTAAAAGCAAAGCACCTGACAAACTATTTTTTTTCATCGAATTGCCACTCCATTTTCACTTATATATTTAGAAGTAATTGCGTTGGCAAAATCGATAAACGAAGTCTTGCTCTCCGCGATAGGCTCGGGATTCAGCGTATATATCCCCCCGACTGTTAAAGTTGGCGTGTAATCCACTTTATATTTGGCTCCCAATATCACAGCATTTTTTACGAGAAGAACTGTTTTTTCTGTTCCCCAATGTTTTTTGAAAATATTTAGATTTAATCCCGCTCGTTTGGCAGCCTCGTAATAGGTCCACTGGTCTGAGGGGTCTTTACCTTGGTGTTTGATGAGGTTAAATGCGTGTTGTTGAAACTGATTAATTTTAGATTTATCTGTCTGGTAAGCTGCGTAATATGCAAATGCACCGACTGTTGAGTTCGGCTCTTGTGTTATTACTGGTACCCGAACATATTTAAATTTCGATGGCAAGGTACTTCCCCAGACTGCCATCTCAGCATCATATTTTTCACCGTAGTCACATGTGTAAGTGAAGAAAAAACGAATCACATTAAATTCGTTTTGAACACTACTACGCCCAAAAATTTGCACATCTACTTTTTGACTTGTACGAGGGTCCACACCAGTTGCTTTCCCTGTTGCTAGTAGGTTGTCTTGAGCATTTGTTGATAAGCAAATTAGACTGAGGCTTACCACAAAGAAACTCTTACTAAGCATCTGGTGCATCTGCCACCTCATTCAATTGTTCAAGTGAGCAGAAATGCAAATCAAGAATAATCTCTGATAATTTTTTCCGATTCACATCACTTGAGGAACGTTGTAGGTTTTGTGCATAAGACAATTGATATTCAGTTATATAGCCAAGCGTTAATAACCGCTCACCCAACAACATTCCATCCATGCCTGCTGCTGATCTGTTTTTACTAATAGATATGACTTCTTCGAGCGAAGTCTTACCTTCCATTGCTAAACGCAATGCTGCCTCAGTTAATGTTTCGTACTGAGGCTGTTGTTGAGCAAGCTTATAAATAGGTGCAATATCATTTGCTGCTATATATTCTTTAATTTCATCAGTGATCATCAAAAATTCGATTACTGGTAAACGTCCCTCATAATTCTCTTTGGCATACCCACGCCCAAAAACTTTGTTTATATAACTGGAGTAGCCATTTTTTCTTAACCATTCCGCTTCATGCGTGTTCGGATGGTCCATGTTTCGAGGGTCCTTACATTTACGCACCAAACGTTGTGCGCTTACTGCAAGTAAAGTTTCATTTATATGGCTAGGATCAATTCCCATTTCAATCAAACGCGAAATTGCACCTACAGATGAATTGGTGTGAAGCGTAGATAAAACCAAGTGACCAGTTTGCGCGGCTTCAATAGCAATCTTTGCAGTTTCCTTATCACGAATTTCACCAACAAGGATAATGTCGGGGTCTTGTCGTAATGCACTTTTAAGAGCGCGAGCAAAAGGAATATTCCGATTGACATTAATATGCTGAACACCCTTAATCGTGTATTCAACTGGGTCCTCTACTGTAAACACCTTTTTTTCATGACTATTAATCTCATTCAAACAACTATAAAGAGTCGTTGTTTTACCCGATCCAGTTGGTCCAGTAACAAGAACCAAGCCGTGAGCTGAATTAATGGTATCTACAGTCGCAACACGAGTCGCATCTGTCATTTCAACTGAATCAAGTCTACGACCTGAGTTTGATTGATCTAATAAGCGAATTACGATTGTGTAGCCTTTGACAGTAGGCAGGGAACTAATACGCAAATCCAATTTAGTCGTGTATTTAAGCCACCCACGCGCATCTACAGCGAAAGACTTTGCATAAGATTCTTCAATATCAGCTCGCGCATAGATTTTTTTTCTAATTTGTGCATATTCTTTATCCGAAAGTAATCGACCGAACTGATGAAGCACACCATCTTTTCGAACACGACAAATATGCCCTAAATCCATACTTTCTAAATGAATATCTGAAACCTTATGCTCCATCATTGTTTTAAACAGCTCATTGAGATATGCAACCGCGAATACCTCATACGAATTTGTTTTATCTACGCAGATAAAGTTATCGGGAATTCGATCAACATCACCACGCTTTACATATTCCTCATCGGATAACTTTTCGTCTTTAAAGATTTCTGGATTTAAAAAATCAGTCATTTTTTAATCCTCTTTTTTGTTTTACTTCTTCATCTTTTTCAGATAATGAACTATCAGTACCTAAGATACGGTCTTTTGCCAAATCCCAATCACATACAACTGGAGGTACTGAGTCAGAATAAAATTGAATGCGAAACACAATTGCTGCACGTAAGCGAGTTCTTGCACTCCAGTTACGAATAGATTGTAAGGTTTGAGGCTCAGCCCATGGCTTCGCAAGAACAACAACAAAATCTGTTGTCAGCTCGATAGGTTTAGTTGCGCGGTCAATTCGTGTACACGGATCGCTTGTGATCATTACATAAGTGAAATAAATCACAAAAAGTAAAACGACTACGGCACTGAATAGCATCCGGATGAAAATCATAATTGCCCCGCATGGAGTTTGTTTAAGTTATTGGCAACTTTGTTGATATAACGCACACGCTTCCATTCGGTCACAGCGTTATATGCTCCAACTGCTCGCCATGAATATCCGAACTGAACAAAGTTGTGTGCAAGAATCCATGACGCGATTTCAATATTTGTGCATGGGTCATAAATGTCAGTTAATGTGATATTGAATCGCTTACGCAATTTAGGTACCCAATAATCATTGATCTGCATGAGACCATGATCCGCTCCCTTACCAAGCACACCTTTTATATCTGTGCGAAATGAAGATTCTGTTTGAGCAATAGCCATTAACAAATCAACAGGAACTCCGTACTTTCGAGAAGATGTATAGAAACAACCAACATAAGGAGGTGGATTCCGGAGTTTTATAGAGGTTGAGTATTGAGGGATGTTTGTATTGAACGTCTTGGCATTTTGAGTGCTAACAGAAGTGGCAAAGGTTGGTGCATTAAAATCATTAGCACTTACAGAGCGCAATAATTCATTCTGAGTTTGAGGAGATAACTTTGTAGTATTTGCCGTACTACTATAAGAAACTTTAGATGCGCTAGGTACATTGCTTGGCTGAATAGAAGTAGTTGTTTCTGGATTCGAAACCATAGCCAGAGCGATTGTAGGGGTTACAACCGGCACGACTTCTTTACGGACAATCTGAATCTCCGCATAGACCGCTTGGGTCAATGTGGTAGTTGTTAGAACAACAAAAGGTAAAATAATTCTTTTGCAAATCATTCTAAAACCTAATTATAAAATGTTTGATATATCAATTTCGCTAGTATAATCATAATTTTTTTAATTTTAAATATTAATTAATGTATTTTTATTATTTTTAATAATAAATATTTTTTTAATATTAATTTTTAATTAATCCAAAAAGGTAAGCCCTGCTCATTGAGATGAGACAGGGCTTGCTTGGAGTTTCACGTTACCGCCTAACGCCAATGAACGCATTGGTACGTTTTCACAGTTATCAACTTGTGACATTTCTTTGAAGAACAAAGGAAGCGAATTTCAAACCGCTCAAGCAGCTTATGCCCGACTGCTATCACCGCTAAGTTTGATACAAACTTCGGTTGTGTTTTAGTTCCACAACTACGACTTTCTATTACTATTTTTCTGCTAACCATAAAGCAAGCAAATTACTTCACCGCTAAGAAAAATTTTTTACTCGTATGTTGACTATCATCATCTAACATCACTGCTAAGTCACATCTGGACCGCTAGAAGATAAATCCAGAAAAACATACATCACTGCAAAAAAGATTCCGCTAATAATTTAACTTTAGTGCTTAATAGCATCACTACAAAAAAAATAGCTAGTAGCGATTAATACAATAATGAAATTAATCATAATTCATATTAATAACTAGGTTATATGGTTGGCGTGAACCAACAACGGAGCCACCGTTTTTGTTTCTTACTGAATACTTATCAAAAATCACAAATACAATCAGCCACGATAGTAATTGAAATTATTTATTTGATTTTCTTCCACGCCAAAAAAGTTCGTATCATTTCATAGATACAGAGGTTGCCACACCTCGCTTATAAAACCCTTGTCATTGGTTTTAAATATTTCTCGCATTGTCTTTCGCTTCATCACCGCTTACGTTTTTATTCGCTCGAAATGACTGTATCTTCATAAATAAATGATTTAATTAAAAATCAAATTCTCATAAAGAATCTACTCAACAATTCTCCTTCTCTCATAAATTAAAACTTATTCCCCACTCAAGGCAGGTTTTCATTTCAAAAAGTCTATATCAAGGAGCCACCTTGTATAATCATCGACCTGAGAGATTCCCATATTAGTCATAATGGTCTTTGTTAATAGATATTTAAAAAACAATATCTTTCAACGATCAGTACGCTTATCCACTCCACAAAATAGCAGCTATTCCGTTTTTCTACGGTAAGAGTTCCAAAAACCCGTATTATTAACCGCTATTCGACTTCACTGTGGGTAAAGCACTTAATCTACGCAAAACAACATCTCAATAATGCAACCACCAAAAATAAAAAAGACCACATTAAACTTAATTAATGCAGTCTTAATATCTTGATGACATTATTTTCTACGTGTCATCGTTACAGGCTTGAGCTATCCAACGATCTAACCAACCAACTTAAAACGTCATCACGACAAGTCATTTAAGTCAATCGCTTAGTACCAGAGTAATCCAGATTTCTCCTCATACCCCCTAGTACGTCACCGTACTCTCAGCAGCCCACCTGTGCGCCATACATCATGCCCTATGTAGAAATTGAAGCATGAAATAGGTGTTATTAACGCAGCTATCATTCCTTGAAGCTACTCACACTCTCCATTAGACAGGGTTGATCGTGTCACCACGATGCCCGTTTCTATGTCGCCCGACTTTTACGCAAATTCTAATTTATTTACTGATTCCTACTTACTGATCTATCTGCGTTACTCGGGGATTGGGTCAAAAAGCGGAATCTCACCGCCTAGTGCCCTTCATAGCCGCGCCAGCTAGATTTCTCACGCACGCAGCTTTGCGAGTTTTAGTAAACGTTGGCTGACGTTTACACATAAAACACTTCGACAAGAGTTTAGATTTTTTACGAGGAACACTATTCACATCCCCCCTAAAAAACCATATTTGGCAAACACAGGATAAGGCAGATACCCCCCGAAAACAAGCTAAAAAACATAGTGAATTCTAAATCATCAGGAACTCTTATTTACGGAAAAACCATTTTCCTTTTAAAAAAGATAGATTTTAAAGAAAATTTCTCTTATTCTTTTTGTAAATCATGGTGCCACTTTTATTGTTGAACCAATATATCACGGAATTGTACAAATTATGATCACTTATTCCATAAAAAAAACAGATTGTTTGACTGCATTGATGAATGCGGTAACTACGGGTCGTTGCCGTTATTGGATGAGCGGTAAAATATCAATTAGTGAGGTCAACTCTGTAATCCCTAAGCTCATCTCTAAGTATGGTTTGCAGACTGATGATAATGAACGTGCTTATCAAAGACGGAGTGGAGAGCCTGTTTGGACTTTAGTCATTCACTTCAATCCCTCGTATATTGGTCAGATTGAATTTTGGCTTTTGACTACCGGCTACCGTAAAGCTGCACGGAGTAAAAATGTTAACAATAAGGACATCAATTCACTCAACGAGAAATTAATGTCGCGTGAAAATTTGAAGCCAATTATTACGCGCAATCCCCTAGAGTACTTAACATTTGGTGAATATATCCTCGGTCTTTACATTAGTTATGACGATCTTAAGGACAGCATCGACAACGACTATCTTTTTCCATACAACTACGGAATTCCACTTGATCCAGTCATTGCAAATCACCTTGATCATTTGTCACTAAAGTCAATTAACGGGCTTAAAACGAACCTTGAATTGGGTTCAAAATTATCAGCAAATGATGAAAAAAAATACGAAGCGATTAAAGAAAACTTTGGTTTTTTATACCTCAAAGATGGCGAACAATTGGAATATAACCATGAGAAAGCCCTGAGTATGCTTAAGAACAAGTACGGTGTAACCCCTGATGAGGGTACTCCCTACAATGATGTGATTAAACTTTTAACGAAACATTTGACCCGAACTAACAATCAGTATCTTCATATTTTTAAAAGAAAATCTAAGAAAAAATTTCGTTTTACTTGGTATCTAAACAATGAATTTCTTCAAAAGATGGGGACAGATATTGAGAAAAAGATTGTCCTAATCCCGACCCGACCTACTCAGTTTGAAGATTCAATGCGTAGACTTTATGCCAGAGGCAACTATCATGGTGTTAGACATCAGATTGGAAAAATATCTGGACGAGTAAAAAAGATTGTTAAAGAAACTTATCCTAATATTTACAATAGGTTAGCTTTCCCTCAAATGCTTCATTATGTGCGGTTCTCACCTATTGCATATAAGAACTTTAAAGAGTTCCAACAAGCATGTATTAATGAAACTATTATCATTGAGAAAAATAAAGCTTACCGTGAAGAAAACCAAAAACGGTTTAAGAAATTACGCACGGCGTTGCGAAATAAAAATCCTGAATTAATGAAAGCCTCACCTTCAACCCTGAATAATCTAATACGTGAACACGATAAAAATGGAAAGGAGCGTGATATAACTCCAACAGATAAAGAAATTGAATCTTTCTTGGATACATATAAAGAAATGGACCCGAGATTAATTTCGGACACCTATTAAAGTTAATATTGATTAATTTCTACACTATGCACTCAAGCTAGTTACCAAAGTTCCTAAATCCAAAGTGAAACTTTTTGGTAACTAGCCATCTAAGCTTATGAACATGTTGTTTTTTTGTGTACTCTTTTTTATGCTTTTTTTGGGAAACTTTTTGACAGCTTTTAGACTAAGTTACCAATTCTGAACTTAGACACGGCGTTTACGTCTATTTTACTAATGTAACTTATTGATATATATAATTCTATCTACAATCGCTAAAGATGGGAACTTTCTCGGCGCTTACGCTTTATTATAAATATCTGTCTTTGTATTTCGCTTACGCTAAAAAAATACTATCTAATTTGCCCTCTAAATATTCACCAATTAATTTATTAAAAAAAAGATTATTAATCGCCTAACGGCTACCATATATGCGCTAACGCTGTATATGGTCATAGTGAAGTACTATAACACTACCCTAATGAAATCACTTTCATCTAATCCCGATGCTCTCATACTTTTTTTATAGGTCCCTATTAGGTTTCCTATAGCTCCCTAAGTATTATCCTATAGCTATCTATAGATACATCTATAGTTCCCTATAGATTGTATTATAGCTTTCTATATATCAGGACATAGCGATCTATAAGAATATCGTTACGCCGTGCCAAATAGTTTTTAATTAATAATAAATAGTTAATTTAATTTTCCTATTAGGTTTATCTATCTTAGAAGTAAATCTTTTTTTAGGATTATGTTCTAGTATCATTAATCTCAGCGTGAGCTGATTTACTAGCGTGAGCGATACAATAATTATTGGACTCGTGCGCCGTGGATTGATTTTCACCCTCTATCTATGCCTTAGCAACTATGCTGCAACTGGCACTTTCTTGAGCAATGAAATTTTATCTTAAAGTTGCTTTACCTCTCCAAAAATTTAGACCTTCCACTTCCCCATGAAAGAGAAATCTTGACCATAATTCGCCGTAATTTTTTTCAGAATTACGACACAAAAGCAGATCACAAATTGATCGCCTCTTGGTTTATTTACTCTGAAAATTTACCGCAGCTTTGCCATCTTTGATGCTATTTTCTAATGCATTTTGCCACGACTACGCCGTGCGCTTTTTTTGGAATTTTTCATCTGGATCAGAAAAATTTGTCTCAGCTTTGCTTCTTGCCTAACAAGCTAACTCTGCAATTTATGATTTTTACTTCTTGTAAATTTGATTTTCAAAATTATTTTAAGATGGCTATTACGGCGCATTTATATTTTTTATTAATATTAATATTTCCCTAATGTTTTTATTGAAATTTTTCCCTTCTGTAATTTAATTTCGGAAAAAAGCGTCCGCTTTCGCTCCCTTACTGGCACACTTCCGCTCACGCTATTCTGCTTATCCTATACCTTGTATTGCCTTTAGTTTCTCCCTTCGGGTAAAAGCACATTGATTATAGGTTCCGATAGAACTTGTTATAGATTCTTATATTTAATAGACCGCAGCGTTCCAGTCTCATGAACATAAAATTAACACTTTACTGATCCTTGTAGCCACTGTTCAAGGTTGTCTCCTTATGGCTTATGTTTCAACTTATGGACCAGTAGATTGCTTTGTGGGATAGTAAATTCGATATAATAAATTAAGAGACTTCTTAGATGTACAATTTCAGCATACCGGATCATAAGCAAACGATAACAATCTGGGGAACCTACAGCTCTCTAAAACAGCTATAAGAAGTGATCCATTGCCTAAATAAAAAATTAGACTGTATCCCTCACAAAGAAGGAGTCTTGATGGGCTTATGCAACGAATTGCGTAAAGCTTTCCAGAATGAAAGATGCTCTACCCAAGAAGTTGGAGCCTACGAATTTTGTTCCGATACAGGGGAACAAACCCCACATTACTTTCATCTCTACGGCGCAGTGATTAATCCGTTCATCCTACTGATGAGTACAGCTTATTTACATCATGTACTGTTAAGTACCGAAATCTCCAAATTGGAACAAGGCTATATAAACCTACTTGTCGATGTAACCGAAAAAGGCTTTGAGCATTATTGTTCTCTTAATAGTGAATCCTTATACAAAATTACCTTCGCTATTGCTGCTACAGCTCCATACGAGATACTTCATAGTGATATACATGAACTGATTGGACCATTCGATGTATTATCCCCTTTTGAGAGAACCACTCAAATTACACCGATGCTTAAACGTATCCTCGAAGCGTATAAGGTAACGCCGTGTTGAGTTTTAGTCCTCTATATATAGTTATAGTTCCCTATCCACTTGGCATATCGCTCCCTATTCTTCCTCTATAGCTATCTTATATATCTAACACGCAGACAAAACATGACTTGTTGTTTGTATTGGTACCGGCACCAAGGGTTTTCATTCCCAATGTGTATTTGGGTATGAGCGAGAGCGGTGTTCTTTAGAAAAATGCGTGAGCATTCCACCGACTGAAATACATCTTCCCGAATAGAAGTTCAATTCTTTTGCTTTTCTTCATAACTCGTAATTCTTCATGTATTCAGATGTTTTTGTGCGCCGTTTCATATTTTTTTCAGAATCAGCTATTTATTTTTTCATAGAATAGTCTGTCTATTTGAAAAGAAAATAGCTAACATCTTTGGGGCTATGAGTACGAGTGTACTTTTATCAATTTTATGGCTTTTATTTTCTAGGAAAAAATTACTTTCTATGAGTAGAGCAACTACCCAAGTCAATTATCGGATACCTGTTGAACTGAAAGCTAAGCTTGTTGCGGAAGTCGAAGCCAAGGAAGAAGGCTCTATCACTGATGAAATTGTTAAACGCCTCGAGCTTTCTTTTGATTTGACAAAAGCTGATGGCTATAACATCGGATATAGAGATGCGACCGCTCACATGACATTTGCCCTTACTTTGGCACTTAAGGATCAAGGGCTAGATTTCGATGTCATTCAAACTGTCGTCAATGAGACCATGGCAAACTTTGATAAAAATATCTGATCGATACCAACCTTTATTAATTTATTCAGAGGACCATCAATCATTTTTAACTGCAACAGCTACAACCAATGGTTGAAGCATTTTGTTTGTATACAGATATAAAGACTATTAGACCAATCATAGCGTTAACTTTTTACTAAGGGAGCAATACTATGCTTAGACTCGAAAATCCTGCCGATCTTGCCAAACGTTTAGGATTACCAGTAGAACCGGATATTCTTGGTTACGCGCTCTGGTACGAAAAAGGAGAAAAGTCTGGCTTCATTCAAAAATTCAAATTTAGGTTTGATACATTAAAACCCGACCATAACTCATTCCATTTTGGGATTCTTAAAGCACCATCCAATAAAACTGATGCTGATAGCTATATCTATGACTTTGAAACCGCCGTGATGATTCAGAACGTTTTCCAGTGGTTCACTGGCGTTTCTCCTCAGATTCACTATGTTCTATCAACGCAGAGTAATGAGAAGAATATTGTGTCTACTTGTATGGTTGAAAAAGCAATGGAGGCTGAATTTTGTTAGTGTAACATTTTGCCAATCGAAAAACATAGCAATAACAATATAAGCTATTGGTTTATATACTAAATATCACTTTATGATTAAAAAATGATCGTTTATATTTCCACGCGATCTGATGTAATAAAATGCCAATCAAGTATCATATTCATTAATTAGGGAATCTATTATGTCGCATGATCATTCGCTTTCTGATCTTTACACTGTCGCCGTAACTCTCAATCATGGTGACTTACCAATAAACTTCTTAAGCGATTGGTACCATCCGGTCCAACCAGACGAAACAGCTCACTGCTATATTAGCTTGGCAGGTCGTCTAACCAAGAAATGTATTTTTATCGAAACCGAAGCACATGCTTTAAAGCTCGTTGATGCGCTTAAGCCAAAACTTCGGAAAAGAATTCCGAGTATCGCTTTCACCGTGCGTAAAGTCACTTCTGGGGAACTCGATTACCGCAGAAAAAAAGCCCGCATAGAGGCTCAAGAAAACGGAAAGAAAATTGAATTGTTGCAGTCAAGTCCATAGGATTTTAGCTAACATCCATATATGTACAAAATACATATATGGATCATCTCAGACGGCGAATTATCGATGCGTCTATTGGATTATTTAAAGCTCGATTGGATGGGACATAAAATATGAATTAACAAAGTTGGTAGTGATGTTCAAAGCATCACTTTCACTAAATATTAAATTTCAATAATTTACTTAAATTAGATTCAATAAAACATAATAAATTATTTTAATAATGTTTTTCTGATAAAATAATGCTCATGTTTTCATAAACATAATTTCATTTAGTCCATGGCTAAGCCATGCAAAAACACCTTCCCTTACCGGAGTACGGAAAAATGCAACAAACAATCCTTTTCGTGGTTGAAAAACCAGACGTGGCAGCTCAATTAGCCTCTATCGTAAGAGCCAAGTTCAGCGATGCCAAGATTTATGCCCTCTCAACCCTTTCTGTAATTGGTACCTTTGAATTTGACTATCCTCGGGGGCTTAAATTCCGTGATATTCCTTATTTACAAGAACCGAAATGGAAATATCCATCAAACCGTGATTTCAGACCCGTACAAGAAATTTTAGCCGATCGTATTATCCGTTTGGACCTGTCACCTAAAGACGTATTGAGTGTTGCAAACAAGATCATCCTCGCGACTGATCTCGACCCTGCAAACGTTTTCG
Organism: Acinetobacter sp. SK-43; assembly: GCF_015351505.1. Classification (NCBI taxonomy): domain Bacteria; kingdom Pseudomonadati; phylum Pseudomonadota; class Gammaproteobacteria; order Moraxellales; family Moraxellaceae; genus Acinetobacter; species Acinetobacter sp. SK-43. The sequence continues at coordinate 201,891 of NZ_JADKPY010000001.1, read as the reverse complement.
GTTTCCATCTCATGATCAGTGAATTTTTAGGTCACGAACGTGCGCAGGATGAATACGAAGCCATTGTCACTTACTCGATGACACCAGAGATTTTACAAAGAGCCGTTGATAACCCACTTTCTACAAAAGATGACTGGTACCAAAAACTTCTAAATAAAGGCACAGCCAAGAAGTACTTTGATTTCAACTACAATACCAATTCTTTAATTGTTTTTGGTGAGCTGCTTCGAGGATTGGGGGTTGATACCAACCAATTCATCATGAGCAAATATAGCCTACAGGTACTTTATGATTTAAATATTCGTGGTCCCGTTCATCGTAATAATTACTATTCATTGATGGGACAATGGATCGGTTCCGGAAAATATGCCCTTGCTCAAATTGGATCACACGCCTCACGAAATGCGATCTTAGAAGGACTAATTGAAAATAATCTTTTGTCAGAGGACGATCAGCTAAACATCAACATCACACAAACCGGCAGCATGTTCCTTAAGCTACTCCATCCTGATTGCCAAGATGCCGATTTGCCATTGCGGATGGAAGCATGGATCAACGATTGGGATACATCACGAGGTAAAATTGAACGCTACCTGAACACTTATTTCAGCAAGCAAAAGCGGTTTTATTTTAAAACCTTTCCACCTCAAGATGAGACCCACTACGGCAGCAAAAACCTCACCAAAGCACTTGAAGAAGTTCATAAGGATATTCCACCGTTCAAGGCAGGATCAGCAAATAAATAACCAGTCCTGATCCAACTGTCACAATAATGATAAAAATCCCATGATGCAGGCTTTCTCTCCATGGGATTTTGCACTAAACCTTAAATAATTTAGGTGAAAACAATGCGTGATTTTGAAATTGAAGTAGTACCAAAAAAAACCGATACGCAAGGTGTCAGATTTTTCTATATTCCGGTCTATAAGGGTGTGCGTATTTCAAAATCGAGTTTGATATTTGATGCAGCTTCTTTTAATTCAGAGCAAGCCGCACAAAATTTTCTAACACGTAAATTCTTATCCAGAAAAAAAGTACCAACTGTCGTTGGTACTTGGGCATTTTAGATGGGAAACCATCATGCCTGTTGCTCAAGCTTTCGCTTTCGTGCCGTGCTGCTAACGCATTCGGCATTAACATCCCAGAAATAACATTTCTAATAAGGCTAAAGGTGGCTTTCCCTCCGCCACCTTTCTGCTTCGCAGACTCATCTAAATTTGTTCCGGACAAATTTTCAAAATAGACCTCCTAAAAACTGTCGTTTTTCGTAGGATTCTATTTTCATTACGCCGGTGCTTACGCACCTCACCTCTCTCGCATTTTTTCCGAACTAAATACCACTCCCACATATTTCCTATTTGCTTACAGCCACGCTCGTTTTAAATATCTGCAAATAGGTACGCTAACGCTTCTAAGCCGTATTGCTGACGCAATCGACTTGAGCCTTCAAAGAAGGCATTTCACGGAGTTTGAATATAGCCCCGCCCGACTGAATTCATTTAAATTAAAATCCATAATTTAAAAGCAAAAGTATTATATTTATGCGGTATATGCTATAATTCAGCTATATACATTGGAGCTTTAAAATGAAATTTCAAGACATCGAAAAACTGGCAAATAAAATTAAGTATCCTAAATTTTTAAACAGAATCTTGGTGAAGATGCAATTTCAGGATGCTGAAAGTATTGCCTCACAACTCTCTCAACCTGATTTTCGCAAAGAAAATTTCATCAACTATATGTTCATGAAAGAATATGTGATTAATGATCTGGTCAAAGCACGTCATTCAAAAGAAATCTTTTTTAGCCGTTATCATGAATTTTTCTGGTGTGAACCAAACTTAGTCTCTCCAGTTAAGCATTTATCAACTGGTGATCTAGTAACGTATACAAATCAACACGGCGAATCTTATGCCAATCATCGTATCTTAAGTTTCTTCCAGAAGCCTAATGGTGAAGTCTATCTTTTTCTCGACATTAGAGATTGCTTTAAGCCAGTTTCAATTACAGATATAACGCTGCAAAAAGGCTATGTTGGTCTCACATGTGCAGAAGATTTCGATGCACTTGAAATTGCATATCAATACAATGCTCTCCCTCTATACATCCAATTGGACCGCGAAAAGCGTCAATCCGCTATGCAAGCTTAGACTCTCCTTTGGAATCATTATTTACCTAAATTGATGAGTAAGATCGTGATGGATAAATTTGATAATAATAACATTCCGGTTTTCAGCAAAAGTGAAAGTCTTTTCATCTACTTGCTGTTAGTTGGTTTTGGTCTCACTGCTGCGTTACTCACCATATCTCTTTGTTTTATATACTTTTACCCCTTGCTTTTAGGAGTGAAAAATCTGATTCTGGCTTACCCTTTTCTTATTGTTTTTATTATGTTCTTTGTATTTTATGCAGCTCTGACTTTATTCAATAGATTTTACAAATGGGTACAATCCTAACTTGATAAATTCTCTGTTTAATCCAATGGGTTAGTCGAGATGGCAATAGCGATGGCTGCCAAACTGTACTAAAATGCGTATCTACAATAATGAGTTTTTAAATGTTAAATCAAATGTTTACCTTTTCTGAAAAAAGAAACAGTATCTTGGCAGGCTTTACCTATGTTTTATGCATAAATACTTTTGCGATCGTTTTTTTGCTACTCACATTCGCTGTCTCATATTTGTTCAAAGTTGAACAGATAGGTTTTAATTTTTTTCTTTTATATATGATTAACTTGATCATATTTTCTAAACACTTATTTTTAATTTCTGCCACATTCCTAGCCAATGAAAAGCGTTTTTATTTCAAAAATGATTGGGGAACCCTACTCGGCTGTATATTTATGATCGCCTTGATCTCTGGGATCGCTATCAAAAAATTTGAGCTTTTACCGATAACTGAAAACAATAGCTCAGTTTTGGTTATGATTTTATTTTTTACCCATTTGTGCTTGGCTTATTGTGCTTTTTCAAGCCAAAACGTAGTCAGCAAGACAACTTACACAATACATCCCTCTGAAATTGACGGAACTACATTTTTTATTGAGAAAAAGAAACTTTATATTCTTCGTGGAGCATTTGTGCTTCTGGCAAGTCTCCTATTTTCTTGTTTGCTTCATTTTCTGGCTTTGGATAAAGCTTAAACCGCAAAAGGTTCTCTTTTTATTACGCCGGTGCTAACGCACCTCATCTCTCCCGCATTTTTGTCCTCATAACGCTCTTTGTCTGCATATTTCCTATTTGCTTACAGCTACACTCGTTTATTGACTTTAGGGTGTGGCTCCCCGCGCTAACGCTTTTAAGCCATGTTGCTAACGCTACAGGCTTATAGCCTTCAAAAAAGGCATAGCGCATAATTTACTTTCATCATTCCCCCGACTGAATCATCTAAAAATATTCAATAAATTTAAAAGCATAATATATTATATTTGCGGTATATGGTGTATAATGTAATTCATCAACTTTGAACATTAATAATACTGAGGGTGTCATGGATAATATAATTCTTATTGCAGATCACTTTGACACAGATATTTCTTCTGTTGATTTTGCTCAAATGATTAACCCAAAAGAGTGGGAAACTCTTTCAGCTAATCCGGATTTTTCTGTTCTCGATACCCAAATCATTGACTGGTTAAAACAGTACGCTCCAACTACCTATGAAATTGCTTGTGCAACATCTGGTCGCAAAGCCCATGATCAAATCCTTATAAATGCGATCAAAGCAAAGGTTCTATTTGAACAACTTGATTACATTGGGTTACGTTCGTTGCAACGGACAAGATTTAGTAATCTTTTTTCTCCTATCTTTGAAAACACTTTCAAGTACATCTCTAAAGTTTATAAAAAACATGATGTTAATCGCGATTACATCAAGCAGCAAACCATGTCTAATTGCAACAACATTGATCCAGATAAATTGTGCAGCCGTTATGGTTATTCTGATCATACTGAAAATAGAATTATAGAGATTTTAGAAAAACAACCAGACTCACAATATCTTCAACTCTGCAAAAAAATCAGTGATGAAGCAAAGCTCTTGGATGGAATTCGCAGAAGTATCGAAGAAATAAACTTTGAGCCTAAAGATCGTAGTGATTACCAAACCTGTGCTTGTTGTTTCCGTTGGGTCCGTTTACAACCGAGCGATCGCACACGTATCGCATACCATGGTTATACCCTAAGCCGTTATTCTTACACTGATGTTGTGAATAGCTCATGTATGGGTGCAGATTTTGCACCGTTCCAAGTAAGTGCAGACGGTACGATCCATCTACTAAATGTTCTTCGCAATAAGATTGTCAAATCCAATGAAGAACTCAAAACCTTAGATGAAAGCGATTATGACCGCGAGAACCAAAAAGTTATCGCAAATCTAAAAAACCAGATTCGAGGTTGCCAACATCGTTTTGATTATGCTCTTTCCCGTATTGAAGTGACTCATCCAGATCGTTTGGCTGAGGCGAAGGCAATTTGATATTGCCTTCTTAAAACGCAGGGTTCAGAAATGAAAGATAAAGAATTTCAAAAATTACTTGATCAAGCTTCAAAAGCAGCGATTCAGCATCGCGAAATTATGAAGTTGGTTGGAGAAGCTTGTATTGAAAGGTTTGGGTATCATTACAGCGATTTGGATGTAGATTGTTTAATTGATACCATTGATCACGGCTTAGGTCCAATTAAAGTAAGTGATGTGGATGAAGCATTTGAGTGGTCAATAAAGAATAAAGGACTGGAGTTGAGAGATTCCAGATTAGATAAAGAGTAAGTATTTATGAGCGATTTAATGAATCAAAATAAGTTCGATATTGAGAAATTTAAGTTTAAAGTACTTTTTCTTTCCACGATTGTCTTTGGTACTTTTGGTATTACCTCTGCCTTTATAGGTCTTTTGATAAACTTTTTAGGTTTCAAGGAACTTTCAGAATTGTGTTACTGGTTTTTTGTGGGAGGCATTTTGCTATCCATCATTTCACTTTACCTGTTCAATAAAGTAAAAGAAAATAATTAAGAACCTATACCCCCCTATTCCATATATGCCTCTTAATCGCATTTAACGGCGATTAGAGCGCATTTATATGAACTGGCATACCATCCCTGCATAAAATATTATTTTATCTTTACGATGAGCTTATCGACATGATGAGGCGGGGAAATAATTATTTACGCAGGATGGCTGTTAATAATTGTAAATAAAATAAATAAAGTATTATTGTTTTGCGGTATATATAGTATAATGCAATTATAAATTTTTATACGGCTCAGACTAATGAATACAACTACTCCTCAAAAAAATCGTTTAAAAATTATTTTCTATATCTCTACAGGTGCAAAAAATGTCTATTACACCCTTAATAAGGTCGTTCAAGAAGGCGCAATCGTAGTTTCTCATCATTATGTCCAGAACCTCAGTATGGAAGAAAATGAAGCTATCGAAAAAGCTGAGGCTTTCTCCAAACGCTTATCTGATGCCGGATTGGACTGTGTGTTTGATGGAACTGTAGACGGCGAAACCTATGGCAAATTAGGCTCAAATCTAAAAGTTGAAGATCACTTTAAAATGAAAAAAATCCAAGAAGGAATCATGCCTTTTGGTAAACACAAAGATAAAGCCCTGAAAGAATTACCACAGGATTATATGCTCTGGGCGATCTCCAAATTCCAAAGCTCTACCAATCCAGTAGAAAATTCCCTTGCGTTTGCAACGCTATCTACTGCTATTGATCTGGGCTATCTCCAAAATGGCGATGACATCTTAAATTGCCTCACTGATTTCAACCATCAAAACTCTAAATCTGAATATATTGGTGAAAAGGGTCAACGCTTAACAGTCGAATGTCTGATCGTGAATGCTAGTGGTTATTATGATGATTTATATCGTCAAGAAGTTTATAACATCCTGCTTAAACAGGGAGACAATATGATTTCGTATACTGGTACGAAAGAACTTGGTCACAAAGGTGATACTGTTAAGATCAAAGCAACTATTAAAAATACTTATGAAAGTAAGGGGGTCAAATACACTCAGATCACGCGCCCAACCATTCAAACATGAGTTGGTTTCCTTATCGTTAATAAAAAAGATTTACCCCAATCATTTTTATTAATAACCAATATAAGTTTGTATTTATCTGGAATATCAAAAAAATAATTAATACATTTAAATATGCTATATTTGCGGTATATTAGTTATAATTTATCTTAAATTTCTAACATGTTGCTTTGGAGTTCTTATGCTAATTGCCGTGCAAAAAGACCAGATTATTCATGCCGTCTTAGTGGATAATCGCCAAGCTTGTGAGATGATTGCCAGAGCAATTGGACATGAACTTGATGGAAAAAATTTCAATATTTTTGATGAGGTGGTTAGCCCTCAAGATGCAGTATACAAATCTTTCCAAAATTTAAGTCCAAATGAATTTTTTGACGCACGCCATGATGTAACAGTAAGTCGTGATCCAATGTATCTTTTAGAAGATACTGTTACCTACAAGCCATATAACTACATTTTGTTCAATTTGGACAATCAAAAAATTATCGTGCCTGACTACTACGATTATGAAGATGGATTCCATCTTACCGAGATTAGCGAATTAAGTTCAGCCTATGAAGCGTATGAACATGCAGCCGGCATAATTACACACAATCGAATCTTGCAATTTGCATTTGCAAAAAAATTAATCCTCGTCAAACCTACCAATGTGCATCATCAAATCAATGATTCTTTAGTACGCACAACCTATATTTTCCGTGAGAATGTGAAGGGATCACAACAACTTAATATCGATTATTGTTACTGTTGTGGAACATTTGAGTGTAAATGCACTCCAGAACAAATAAAGGAATACGCTTCCTCTGAGCTTCCGTTCTGACGGCACTATAGGCATATCAATTAAACAAAAAGTGGAGCAGCTTATGGGTTCTTTTTTTGAAAGGTTAGAGGAAATAACTCCAATCCAAAATACTGAGTTTAAAATGCAAATACAGCATTTTATTAATCGTGATTTCCTCGGACTTACCCAAGAACAAAGATACTTTTTTATTCTTGGTGGAGCGAACACCCTGCTTGAATACCATTTAATCGAAGAAGATGATTATTATGAGATTCAGGAACTTATGGGCGCAATCGACAATCAAATCACTTTAAATGGTTGAGGCAAGATGACAAGTAAGAACCAAACAAGATTAAGTTGCCCTCACTGTAACGGTCAACTTAAATATGGAGTGGAAGAAATTGTTCTTCATGAGAAAAACATTGAACCCACAACCGGTAAATTAATGAAAAGAACTACCAAACGGCGTGTTCCCAATACCACCAGTAGAAGCTTTATTCTTTGTGATAATGATGACTGTGATTTCATTATGGATAGCAGTGAACCCGAAGATTGCGGAGAGCATTACTCCCTATTTGATAAGATTAATAAGGATGATGAAAATTCTTTTGCAGTTTCGGTTATGAGTTAAGTTAACTGCTCAATGCACTACCCACCCTTTCTGATAGAATTTAGGCATCCTTATGAAAAAAGATAAATTTCAGGTCCAGTACGATAACGATGAAACCAGAGTTTACCGTGATGTAACGATTCTTCGAAATCGGAAGATCAAAACTGGTGATGAGGGATGTTATTACATCAAAGATAAATTATGTACATCTATTCAAGATGCTCAGCTTTACATTGATGAAATGCTTGAAGCATGTGGGATTGAGTTTTTCAAGACTCGGGAAAATCCCCTTATCGTTGATCTGGACGTATAGATAAATGACAGTTGGTGTGAGATTTTTGACATAAGTTTCAAGATTATTCACTCCAACTTTCCGCCACCTATTCATTTTCATAATTTCACATCCCAAATAATCAAAAAAATCTTAATGTATGTGTCTTAAATCCACTAAATGTCTCAACTTATGTGGCGAAACCACTATGAGATTACTTGTCATAATAATTATAAATTATTGTTTTTAAATAATAATATAATCTCATATCTTATGACATTTAACATGGTAATTTAGACCAAGAAAATTATATCTCGAGATTGCCCGTAATCCTTGAAAAATCAAATGTAGTACGCTTTCGCTCCAGAACCGTATTGCTAACGCAGCCGGTTTTAGCCTTCAAGAAAGGCATCAAGCAAATTTCTAACTAACCCCATTCCCGATTGAATGGAATAAGTTTTCACAACAAATAATTAAAAAACATAAGTATTGTATTTATGCGGTATACAATATAATGAAATTATCTACTTTGGAGAGCCACTATGCTAACAAATTCAATTTCAAAAATAATCATTCATCACTCTACTCAATCTCATTTTTTGAAGTTATTAGAAGGTAAATTTCACTTTGGCTTAATTGTTCCTATGCCTGATGAGATAGCAAAACTTTCAATTCTTGAGGATCAACGACTTCTACCCTCTTTTGTTGGACCTATAAACCACAATACCAACGAGGCATTTCTTGCTAATACTTATCAAAAATATGAAATTTCAAGCTCAAGAGAATGGCGAGAAAAAAACTGGGGTTGCCGTTTTGATTGTTTCGATACAACAGTTATTAATAATAAAATCCAATTTAAAACCAATGGATCAGCACCATACAAACTTTTAGAAAAATGGATTAAAACTTATAAAGTTTCATGTGATATTGCCAATCTTCAAGACGATTTCGAATACTGGAGTTTCGCATCTTATAAAGATGGGGAATTAGTCAAATTTGAAGATACCCTTGATGAAATTTTATTAAAAGTATTGATGATGATTGATGAAAAGAAACCTACCGTAAGTTTATTCAAACAAATCTATCGCGACATCTTTGATACTGCCATCCCAAAGGACAAACTCAATACTTATCGAAATGGCGAAATATACGCCCACCTTTAATTCTTTTATGTGTTACATGGCATAGATCATGTACACATAAAAATCCCACGCTAACGCTCCAGTACCGTTCTGCTAACGCAGCCGGTATAAGCCTTCAAAAAGGCATCGCGCAAGTTTTAAATGCATCCCTTTCCCGACTGAACCGTATTGTTAATTTTGGTATTTATTTAAAAGATAAAGTATTGTTATTATGCGGTATATGTTATACTGCTATTATCAACTTTGGAGAAAACTATGAATTTTCAATCTTATGAAAGCATCGCTAATCAAATTCAACACCCAAAATTTTCTAAGGCTGATTTTTTACGCCATAAAATCAATAAAGATTGTCTTATTCAGCGTTTAGTTTCTGCAAAGTTCCATGAAGAAGCTTTCTACGGAAGATTCCCTAATGGCTTTACGACCGACTTATCATGTGTTGTTCCAGATTCCCCTATCAACTTAAAAATTGGCGACCTTGTGGCTTACACGAATGAATACGGTGTAACTTTCCTCAATAAAAAAGTCTTAGGGTTCACATTTTCTGCTGAATCTGGTCGTGTCGTCTATTTAGACAGTGATTGTTATTGGATGGCTGCACCGCTCAGTAGCCTTACCTTACAAGATGGTCTGATTGGAGTTGACGAAGCAGATTTGCTCATCGTTGAAGAAAAATATAAGAACAGTTCCATCCCTTTTGATGTTCAACAAGTACGTGCAAAAAAAGATTCCTAAACTCCAAAGCCCGTATGTTTTTGTACGCCATACAATAACATACGGGCAAAAGCACAAAAATAAAGCAATTTAGGAGTAATTTTATGCAATGGCATAAATCTAATTCTGTATTTCGTGATTTGGTTGAATATGCTGCACTAGAACTTTCAATCGACTCTCAAGTAGGTATTTTATTAGACCGTGAATTAGTTGAAAACGTTGTTTTCTCATTGGTTCAACTCAACAATGGCTCAAAAATAATTTTCATCGATACAGTAGTTTTCGACCAGAGCGGTTGGAAGCACCTACATAACTCTGAAAACGACAACCCACAAATACTACTTTGCCCTGAGAGACTACTAGATCACTCAACCAACCTCAATTCAAACGCAGTTTGTTGGCGGGCTAAGAACCGAGAGCATCAACTCAACAAGGAAACCATCATAAAGCTGTTTAAAGCCTTGCCTTATGGCATCGAACTGACAACTAAAAGTGGGCAAAAATTGAAGATGATTCATGGTTACGACCAATCATGGTCCAAGATTGAATGCCTAAATATCAAAAAAAATGAACGCTTTTGGTATAGCTACCTAGATTTTAATGCTTCGGATTTAGAACAAGTGCTATCAAAGGTAACTACTCAGCAACCACATTAATTCACTCTTTTATATTACAGAATAAGGATTCTAAAATGAGCATTATCGAAATTAAAACTTTTTTAAAAAACAAAATCCAAAATGACGGCGATACAACAGAGAATGCTTTGGAGTGTTTAGAGCAGCTTGTGTCTCAAGGCATGGAATATCCAAACGCAGAAGCTCAGGTACTAGATGTATTCTCAGTATCTCAAGAAGAACTTATGGAAGCTTATGACAACAAGTAAACCTTACTTTTGTAGATGGAAGTTAAAATGTCAGCAACTTTAGAAAATGCCCTTGTTATTCCTTTTTCCTTAAAAGAAAAATTTGAACTGTTCTTAGTGGCGAATGGTGAACAACAGGAATTAGACCTGAATCAAATTCTGCCGTTTACTGGTGAGCGCACCGAAGTCAACTTAATGAACTTCTGGGGCATTGCCGAAAACCCTGTAATTAGCGAAACAGCCACCTTAACTGATCTAAATGATTTAAATGATATTACCCACATGGTTTATCACTTTGAGACCGAAAGTCTTTCATCAGAGACTTTAGGTGCTTTAGCTCTGGCAATTGGTGGGACCATCAAGTATTACCATTTTGATCATCATGGTGATTTTTATCACCACTGTATTTATGAATTTTTTGAAGCGAAAGACGGTCAGAATGCTTATTACAAGATGGAAGATTTCTCTAACGATATTGATGGCATTTGCGATTTTTTTTTCGATAAATGGCATGAAGAACATTTGACTGAAAACTGCCTCTAATCCACCTTAAGCCACTCAACAGGGTGGCTTTTTTACACCATAAAAGGATAAAACCAAACTGCTTTTAGCCACAAGGTTTAATTTTCATTACGCCGGTGCTTACGCACCTCATATCTCCCGCATTTCCATAGCTGATTATGTCCTGCCTGCATATTTCCTATTTGCTTACAGCTACACTCGTTTATTGACTTTAGGGTTAGCTCCCCGCGCTGACGCTTCTTAATCCGTATTGCTGACGCAACCGGCTTTAGCCTTCAAAGAAGTCATCACGCAAATTTTAAATACATCCCTTTCCCGACTGAATCACAATGTTAATTTTGGTAAATTTAAAAGCATATAATATGCTATTTATGCGGTATATGTTGTATAATGTATAAACTGATTCCTAATCAGAAATATAACGTTTTTCACATCAACACTGGACTATATATAGGAATTTTAGCCATGAACCAAAATGATTACTACTATGTCAGTGTTGGTGAAAAAAGCTATTTTTACACGCTTAATTACAGCTATCTGGACACTCAATACAGAAAAGTTGGAGATGAACAGAAAGTTGTTGAAAATAAAGTTCGTAAACATACTTTTTTACGTAACTTGAGTCATGATTTCACCGAAGCTATGACAAAGGCTCAAGAATGGCATAAAGGACTCACCAGTGAGATTCCGCTTGTACTTTTAGACTCACCACATGCGATGTCTGCACGCGAGCAAGGGTTGCTAGAACAGCGTTTGGCTGCAATTAAAGCAGGCTACCTCCCTGTTGGCAAATATGCTAACCAACATGTCAGTAGTGTTGAAAAATCCTATATTCATTGGGTAGTACTAAATATTTACAATCCAGATTTAGCAGATGATTCTCAGAATCTTATGGCTCAGATTTGTTACAACTATGCTGACGAACAAGGTTGGATAGAAGATTGGGTTAAAAATGGACAAGACACCTATTTTGATCCGGAATATGAAGATGTTGCTAACAACATCATAAACGGCGATGTATTTCTTGTTGGTCAATATAGAAATGAGTCCATTCAAGAATTTGGTTTTACCAAAAAGGCAAAAATCAAAGTTTCGGTGTTGAACTATTTACAATGGTTTGCAAAACAAAAGACCTACGTGGATGAAGTCGTTGATCGCTTCTCCCTCCCTTTAGAACTCATGGAAGATGGGAAAGAATATTACGTTCTGCGTAGTGAACACTTTGCAAATGTTAAGTCCGGCAAACCTCAGGACTTCGATTTAACAGTACTTATGGTACGCCATTTCTTAGCGTCAAAAGGGTTCTCTTTCCCCCTCTATCGCTTCAAATGGACGAATCGTATCCTGCCACTAAAACATGCTTTGGCTCTATCTACATGTGAGTAAATGAAACCGCTATGACTACTTTTTTTACGCACAAAGGCAAAGACATCTTGAATACAGCCATTCGATTGTATTATGCCCATGGATTCAATTCAGTAGGAATTGACAGAATCATATTAGAGTCAAAAGTTGCAAAAATGACTTACTACAAGTACTACCCTGCCAAAGTGAACTTGTATGAAGCTTGTTTAAATCATGAGATCAAAGTCATCGAAACCGACTTAATGAGTTCCATTAATGTCTTAAGCGAAGATGATTACGTTGGACGAATCAAAAACCTATTTTCATGGTTTTACACCATCACTCATATTCCTAGTTACAATGGAATGCTCTATCAAAAGGCTAAGGCTGAACTATCTAATGCCTCATGTTTGGAGATAATTGACAATTATTACAATTGGTTAGATCAATTGATTTTTGAACTTCTTAGCAAAGCAAACGTGTCCCAACCAAATAGCAAAACCAGAGTCTCCATTGCATTCATTGATGGAATGGTCCAGACACCGAATAGGCTAAGCTATGTAGATTTGAATGTGTTTTTGAACACATTCATTTTCCACCTATAATCTAGCTCAAACATCTCATAATTGAATGTTTTTAAGGGGTGACATGAAACAGTTTACGATTATTGAATACAGCTACGATTTAAAACGTAGCACAGAGGTTACAGGCACCCTTGATGAACTCAAGGATCGGTATAAAAGCACTTTGGTTGAGGGTAGCAGATACATTGGTAAGGCTAAAATCAGCGTATCTCCTAAAACGATTAAGGGGCTGCTATCAAACTTAAATAAGGCTCAACTTAACAAAGCCAGAATAAAGGGCTTGCCAAGCAAATCTTACTCATTGAAGCAGGAATAGGCTTTAAGATACTACAGGCAAACCACCATTTAATTTTTTGTTTTATCTGAATTATTTTTTCACCCCCTTAGTTTGAAAAAATCAACAGTTACAAGGCTGACGGTATAATTTCGATAAAAGAGTATACCGATATTGTTCTAACAATTTATTCAATCGGAGCAGCCAAGAAAGAACAGAATGTGAAAGATGTAATCAAAAACCTCTAACCCCCTTTGAGAGCCGGATCAACATAATCCGGCTTTCTTTATTAGGCTTAATCTAATTTTTCATAGCCCATCTCCGACTTAAAATAATGTTTAATTAAGTATCTTAATATGATTTAAGTATGTTTATTTTGCGGTATATGTTTTATAATAGAACCAATTAATATTTTATAAGTTGGTGCTTGAAATGCTACTAGCAATAAAGAAAAACGAATCCATCCATGTAGCTCAAATTGCAGATGAAAGCATAGTTAAAAATTTACTCTCCAAGCAGATTAGTCTCTTGTTAGATAACCAACATGCCGATCTCCTTGTTGGCATCATGCAGTTAGAAAGTAAAGAAATTCCTATTTATAGAAACCTTACTGAAAGGGAATTTATAGTACTGCGTCATGAAGAACACACAACCACCGACCCTTTAGGTTTGTTTGATCCAGTAACAGTCTACAAGCCTATTAACTATATTTTATTTGATCAGGATATGGACAAAATTCTGGTACCTGATTATGAAAACATTGATGATGAGTTTTTACTTTATGACACCTTAGAGCTTGATGATCTATATGGTGCTTACAAGTATGCCACCGGCTACACATTCAACAAACCGATAGACATGTCAATCCAAAAAAACTGGATTATGGTATCCCCTCAAGTGACTAACCACTACCTCAACAGTACATTGATTCGGAGTACTATGACTATTCGAGAGAATAAGCCCTTTTCCTCCATTATGGATGTCGAATTTTGCTACTGCTGCGAGACATTCACTTGCAAATGTGATCAGGATGAAATTGAAAAGTATTCAAATGATCTACCGTTCTGAGACACCCTAGAGAGAAAACAATGCAGATCAAAAGTGAAAAGCGTCAGGAAGCTATCGAAAACATCAATGTTTTTTTTGACGATTTAGAAAACCCAACTTGCAATGAACATATAATTGTGAGGGAAAGTCATATCGTAGGCTTTGCACTTGCATGTAAAATGCTAAAAGTATTCAGTGAAGATGAATTTATTGAGGTCCAGAAATTCATTAAAAGCTCACGAAATAACCGGACTAAACCAACTTTTCTTAACAACTGAACTTAAATAATTTAAGGGTGCAGCATGGCTTTCAAAATAAAAGATACCAACACTGGTAAATTTCTCGAATACTTTGAAGTCAGTTCAAGTATGGGGATTGTTTTTGAGTTCACTAAATCCGAAGAATTTGCGCTTGGTTTTATTGATCGTGTCGAAGCTCATGCAATCAAAGAATGCATTTTCAAATTGAATACCAATTTCGAAATGGAAGTTGTATAAAGGATGCTCCATGTCTACAAAGTCATTAGAAAAACATGATTATGCTTGTTGTGGCATAGATGAAACTTACCACATTACAAGCTCTGCTTTTGATACTTTGTGTGGGAAAAAATGGCAATATACGCCCAATCAGGAAGTTCTCAAAAGGAAACAGCAAATACAAAGACTATGTTTTTTAGCACCGGATGAAATTACATGCGAAGAATGTGTGAGAATTGCGAAGCAAAAAGAAGCGTTAGGTGAAAGTTTTTATGAATGAGCCATATCGTTTGTTACTTAAGGGATGATCTCTTATCCCAAGGATAATAACTTTACTGTTCAAACACAGAACTGCCCATTACCTATTTACCAGAGATCACTTCATGAGCAAAATTAAAGTCAAAGTTGTTATCGGTGTAACCAAAAAGGAATTCGAAGCTATTTCATTTTTCCGCTCGGAAGTGACAGATAAGGTCGAGGGTTCAAGTGATGAGGCGTATGTCCAGTCAATTGAGGCATATACCTCTCATTACACTGAGTTTACAGATCGTTTATTTGCATCAAAGTCAAATAGAATCGAAGTCTTTGAACATGAGCTTGTTTCTTTCCGTGAGCTTCGTCATGAGGCAGCAGGCAAGATTGATGGTGGTGCAGATGAAGATTATATCGCTGAGTTTGAACTCCATGATAAGCAGCTCACAAAGTTACGCAAAAAGTTTGAAAAAGCTAAATCAAAGGCAACTGTAGAATGGGCATTGGCGATAGCTAAAGAAAGATTGGCTAAACAAGGTAGCCATGGTTAGTTTATGAATATCTAATGGCTTAGAATCTCAAATCCTCAGAGTATAATTTTAAAGTGAGTTATCCATGAAAAATAAATTTTTAACAGTCGTGATAAAACTGCCTGATGATCAGGATCAGCGTAAAGCAATCACTAATGCCTTACAAATGGGCAAAGATTTCCATGGGGGTGAGATTACTGCACTCTCTCAAGAAGATGAAATTTCGATTATGGAGTTATTAGAAGAAAAGTTGGACGTTGATGAAGTCAATGCTATTCGCTCAAGTGTATCGAACAACTAAAACTTATATTTTTTCAAAGATTTTCTTTTTGGATGTCTAGTGTGGATTCTTGGCTCATTTCTTTCTATAGCAATCACTTTACTCAGGTTCTTTTAACTTGTTGTTTTCTGAGTTTACTGATCCTAACATTTGGATATTTGCTCAACAGAGAAAAGTATTATTCCTACTGCTATAGATTGGCGATTGGTGTCACGGTATCAGGCTTTCTTTATTCGACAGTTGGTATGGTCCACAATTTTATTGCTTATGGTTATGTATAACTTTTCATTGTAATGAGTGTTCACTACCCTACAATTTCATGCCAACGGAGAAAGTCATGAATCTCTGCCAATACTTTTTTCTTATCTGGGGTATTTAAGTTAAAAATCGGAATACGATACCGTTCTGCTAATTTTAATGCCGTCCGGCTGCCTCCCACATAGTCACCAAAATTATCCAATTCACACCATGTAATAACCGCTTTAACAGGGTTATTTAAGTGGTAGCCAAGGATTTCATGACAATTTCGATGGTGCATCCCTCTCGCATAACTATCACAGTTCGACCAATTACCATGAAGCGAGGAAGCCAAGTCCTCAAGTTCCTTTTTCAAGCTTGGATTTTTAATTATTGCTAAATGCCTGTTAGGAAGCCGAGATTTATCAATATCATCTTTCCGACTGACATACACCTCGAATTGGCTTAAAAACGCCTTTCCATCGTTTACAGCTTGACTATAAGCCCTTTGCGCTATTGCATCCATACCAAGCCCACACAGCCCACTTGTAAATGAAATACCAAGTTCAGCAAACCTGTAGCAAACCTTATAACAAAGTGCTACATCTTTGTGATTCTCCGGATTTTTATGCAATGTTCGGGACCCAATCATTGCAACTCTAAAGTTTCGAAGTACGATCATAACGCTACAGACATCCGCCTTAAGGCAAACAGATTTCATTTTGGAATATTATACAACGACCCCGCGCTTACGCTTTAAATCCATGTTGCTGACGCAACCGGCTTAAGCCCTTTCAAGAAAGGGATCAAAAATAATATTTTTGGTAAAAACAAATGACTAAACAATAACTTATAGAAACAATTTAAAAGCATTAAATAATAATATAAATATTACATTTTTGCGGTATATATTGTATAATGTAAAAAACATGGGAATTTTATACATGACTACATTACATCCACAAAGAGCAGAAGCTATACAGAAATTGAATGAATACTTTTCAGAATTTGATAGCGTCCATTGTACAGAACATGCAGTTTCTGTCGAATCTGGTATTGTTGGCTTTGCCCATGCTTGTGAATTATTAAATGCTATTACACCAGAAGAACATGCTCAAATTAGAAGTTGTTTATTAAAATGCCGCCATAAGACAAGTATACCGGCATTCTTAAATACGACCCTCACACAAGAAAGCTTGGAAAAAATTAACACTCATCAAGTTGAACTAGCTTTAAATATGGTTAATCAGTTAATGGCTCAATCCATGGATTTACAAACAGCAATTTCGTTTGCGATTTTTGATTATGAAGTGACAGAGCAAACGTTATTGTCTGCCTACGAAAATCAAAAGGCAACGGCGAAATAAAGATAAAAACTCCATGAGTACTAACCACCATGGAGTTTTTATCTGCCCCGCGCTTACGCTTTGAAACCGTGTTGCTGACGCAACCGGTTTAGCCTTCAAAGAAAGGATCACAAATATAATTTTAACTCTAACCCTACTGCTCCAAACAAAACACATTATTTTAAAAGCACAAATATAAACAAAAGTATATTATTTTTGCGGTATATATAAAGTATAATGTATTTATCAACTTTGGTAAGAGTCAATAATATGAAATCTTATATTTTACCTGTCGAAAATTCTCATGGTGGCGATTCTTGGAAAATGCCTATTATATTTTCAGCTCCCCTCGATCTTAGCGAGATCAAAAAAAAGGATATTGGTAAGTTTATTAAAATTATGCTTTTAACTTTCCAAAAGGCATATCGCGAAAATACTTCATCTTGTACGTTTATTTCGATAGATTTACATACACTAGAAACAAATTCCAAACTACAGCCAGACTTTTGGAATAATGGACAAGCGATCGCTACTGAGCATCTTGAGTACAATGAAAGAATCGAACTAAGCCTAATTGATGAGCATAACGTATCGTTTGAAGTAAAAGAACCAAAAGAGATTGAAAGCAATTTACTCTCCAGTATTGCAGAGCATGTACATTTCATTCAAATTAACAGTCAGGACCTATCCATAATCGAAGATGATTTTTAAAACTCTGTCGGTTAATTTAATAGTCAATCTGAATGATTGAACATCCAAATAAGCTCAGTATTTTTTGATTTATAAATCGAATTCTCGATAGCATCAAAAAATGCTGCGGCTGATTTACCATATATTTTATAAATCGACTACTCGATAAAGAACCTAAAATGCTTTCAATATGTGCATTGTTATCTCTGCAAATCGTCTACACGATAAATAACGGTATGGATCACATTTTATTTCAACAATTTTGACTGCAAATCGTCTACACGATTAAGCACCCAATCACTAAAATCCTATTACAAGATGAAGTTCTACAAATCGCCTACACGATAAAGAATGCTCATAAGACTCTAGTTGGAGCATATAATTCACTACAAATCGTCTGCACGATTAAGAACGATTCATTTACTTCAAGCATATTGATGATATTACTACAAATCGCCTACACGATTAGGAACCAATGCCCGATTTACCCCTTTTATAGAATTTAACTACAAATCGTCTACACGATTAAGAACACTGTAAAGTCAAAATCACCTTATGTAAAAATAACTACAAATCGTCTACATGATTAAGAACCATAGCTAATCAACTGTTTACTATTATAAATCAGATTCTTACTTGCTTTATTATTAATTACTTTTACTCTCATGATTTCTTCTTATTCCAATGTTTTAATTAAATTTTTTTAATATGACCTCTTAGTTAGTAAAGAATAGATAATCAAAATTTAACATTAAAATTACATTTAATATTATTTTAGTATTATGATTTTGCGGTATATGTTGTATAATATTAAAATCAACTTTGGATTAGGCGTTTAGAATGAAAAAATTAGATTTATCGATTAGTTGGAAAGGCGGAATCCCTGCCATATTTGCTACCAATTTCATGCGGAACGGCGACTTTGCCACTATTGGCTTTATTTATGGTAGCTCACAAGGTGAGTTAATTGATAACGGTAAATATCTTCTTGATCTTCAAACCGAATTTAATAAGCCAGATGTTCTGGATCAAGTAAAAGCATTTCTTACTGGAATCAACAATTCGATTAGTTTTGCCAATGATCAAGCTCATGGTAGCTTTGTAAACCCAGAAGATGTACTTAAAAAAGCTAAAAAATTATATAACCTGATGAGCTTTGAAGAAGATTTAATCTTAAAAGACAAACAGCAACTACATTTAATTTATGTGAGTGCAATCAAGAACAATAAACACCCCACCTTACCTAAAGAATTTGAGTATCAGCTTTATTCAGGTGGTTTGTACCCTCTACGTCAAGTTTATAGTGCGATTTGCGCATTGATTTAAGGTTACTGCTATGTCTGTTATGTCTAATTTAGAAAGCGGAATGGTTGTTTGTTTACGTGATGGATCGGTAGTAAATGTAGAATTTATTGCCTATATGCCTAATGATTTACACATGGATTATGATTACGTTGTAAAGCTCGAGGGATATGAAGCGGCTGCATATACAGAGCAAGGTCATTGGTCCCATTATTTAGATAGCCCTATTGATATTTTGGAAATTAAAGAGGAATTATAATGGATAATGCTTTAGTTAAATCACCATACCAATTTGGTTATGATGCTCATGCCCAAAACATTAATTCATCTTCTCATGATCAAGGCTTTATTGAGATGCACCTCAAAGGATTAAAGGTTGGGGAGTCATTAGAAATAATAAATCAATGGAATGAGGGTTTTCAGGCTGCTAATGAAAAGTATTTAAGAGAAAATTTCCCTGAAATGTACTAAGTTTAATTCAGAATATTCAGCCTTGGTTTTCATACCAAGGCTTTTGATTATGGTAGCAAATCAAATCGGATGCCCGATATTCAAGACATAAGAAATGTCGTGTTTCCAGTGCCTTACTAAATCGGCTTCCCAATACTTCCCTCGTAGCAAAACAATTTGCAATAGCTCAACTTCAAATCGGATTCCCGATAGAATTACTCCCGTCATGCAATCGCATATAACTCCATCCCTACAAATCGAATACTCAATAAATTTCACAGATGGAATTTAAGGTGCGTATTTCAACCTATAAATCGTATGCACGATATTTTAGACTACTAATTTATCATACAATTTATGAAAGCTCGCCCCGCTAACGCTCAACAACCGTGTTGCTAACGCAACAGGTTATAGTTTTACAAAGAAAGCATTTTCAAAATTATTTATAGGTCAGTGACCCGACTGTATCAACCATAATTATTTTAGCAACTTTAAAAGATAAAAGTATTATATTTATGCGGTATATGATAAAATCACATTATTAAACAAAGAGCTTTTAATTCATTACAGGATTACTGATATGAAAAACTTATTCTCCCCACCCAAAACTTGTACTGGTACACTTGTTGGAACCAATGGGAATGCTTTTGCATTATTGGCTCAGTTTGAAAAATGTGCCAAAGCCGCAGGATGGGCAAAGGATGAAATTAAGAAAGTCCAGAATGAAGCAAAAAAAGGTGACTACGACAACTTGGTAAGCACCTTAAGTATTCACCTTGACGATTAAAAATTTTAACTCCGTTGTCGCCTTGGGAAACCAAGGCTTTTTTTGCGAATGATTCAAAAGCATTTTTATTATGTTTTTAAATTTATGTATCAATATCTTCAATCAAGATATTTTCATTTCCAAAAAATACACAAAATAAAATATTATATTATTGCGGTATATATTGTATAATATACTTAAATTCAAATAGAGTAATTTAAATGCAATTAAACCAAATTTATTCTAAAGGCGTAGCTGAAATTAAACTTCTTGATTTTTTTGTTGAAGATGAAGGCTGTCCACATATTTTCTTTACTGCTCATACCCCCGTCCAGTTTTTAAAAGACCCTAAATTAATTTCAATTGATGTAATTAATATTCAGGCTAAAGTATTTATTTCTGGTGCTGATCAATTGGCAATTGATGGGTTTATTGTTGAAATTTCAGAAGATTTTAACTTTTCTGATTTTACAAAATCAGTTGCATTGGGCAACAGCACAATCAATAGTTACTTAGATGGCTTTAAAGCAAAACTTAAACTTAAGCTTTTCGAAGTCGCGCAAAACAATAATTTACTAGATGAATTGGAAAGTAAGATTTTATCGAAATGCATGGCAGGCAATATTAACATTAACGGTGTACCAGTCATCAATAATGCTACCCGTGCGATCGTACTAATTGACAAAGCAATGATCGAGTTTAGAAAGTTTCTTGAGATGTCACGGCAGATTGCTTTAGTTGATCAACTTTAAATCTTGCTGACTCATTGGATGCTGTTATGGCTGCAAATTTAGGCTCAATCAATTCAATACACTTCAATTCAGAAAAATGGTTAAAAGCTCCTAATGGGCAGCCATCTAATTTAAGTGAAAAACAATGGCTGATTGTAAGAACAGATGCATTTAAGCAGTGGTTTGGTGATTGGGAAAATAATCCAAATGAATCATCAAAGGTATTAGACCAGAATGGAGAACCATTGATTTTGTATCATGGCACTCCGCCTAATTTTTATGAGTTTTCTGAGTTCACGGTATATGATGAAGGAGTATTTTTCACTGAAAGTGAGTCAATCGCAAGACGCTATTCATCTAATTACTCTGGCACTGAATTTGGAAGCTTGAAAGCCGTTTTTCTAAATTTGCGGCGACCAAAATTTATCAACTCAGTTTGTTATTCTTTCAATGGATTTAAAGGAGCTGATGCCAACTTAAAGAAACGATCAGAGAAACTTAAGTCACTACACCCCGAACTAAGCAATACCCCCTATCGCTACAAGGAAATGGTAAGAGAAAATTTTATTAAAAAAAAGTTTGATGGACTAATACTTGAGGACCACTCTTGGGCAAATAACATTGAGCATTCAAAACAATTTGTAGCCTTTGATGCCAACCAGATAAAATCTGCAACAAATAATTTTGGTACGTTCTCAATTAATAAGAATATATATACTTAATACATTAATTAAAGAAAATATAAACGAGAGTTTTATTTTCATTACGCCGGTGCTAACGCACCTCACCTCTCTCGCATTTCCACATCATTTAGCTCATTGCCTGCATATTTCCTATTTGCTTACGGCTACACTCGTTTAGTTATCTTTAATACTAAGCCCCCCGCGCTGACGCTTTTAAGCCATGTTGCTAACGCAACCGGCTTGAGCCTCCAAAGAAGGCATCTCGGAAATTGAAAATTTATTAACACCCGACTGCATCAATATTGTAATTATGGGTAATTTAAAAGCAAAAGTATTTTTATTTTGCGGTATATGTTGTATAATGCATTATCAACTTTGGAGAATCACCATGACTAATCAACCTACTTTAAAATCCATCTCTACAGATTTAAGCAATCGTGCAATTATATTTATCGACTCTTTCGGGATTAATTGGCATTGTATCGACAATCTTGGTGAGGCATCTAATTTTATTCATAGTTTCAAGCGCACTCAAGAAAGTTTTCAACAACTTCAAACACAAGAATTAATTTCCGAGTTTGAAAAAATTGGACCATTAAATACTAATGATGAAATGGGATTCACCGCGCAGAATCGGCAGATTATTTTAGACTTTTTAATCAAAGCTAAAGAATTACAAAACAACTTCCTTAACTTAACACTGGAACCAAATTTTGTAGAAAATCTATCGAGTTTGAAAACTCAAAGTGCGAAGTTAAATTATCTAAATGCTCGTGCGATCATCTATCACAACTGCCTAGCTTAAGCTAGGTGGTTTAACGGGGGAAAATATATGTCATCTAATACCAAGCTTATTATTACCAATCCTAATGATGCAACAGCTCCTTTGTGGTTTGGTCAAATCTGGAAACATGTTCGTACCGCTCTAAAAAAGATTGGTGCTTATTCAGAATTGAATAAACTTGAAAAGCCATATTTAAGTGATCGTTTGGAGGTTTCTTTTGCTGAATCTGGTTTTTACAGTAGCTATCCAATTGTTGTAACGGGGATTAATCCTGCAAACTTTGAAGTTACTGAAAATCGTAAATTATCTATCATGCAAGCACCAAATACAGGCTACTCATTTTTCCCTAAAGATGAAAATTATGTATATTTCAGCTTGGATGTAGGTGGGGTTGCTAATTTTGTTTTGCTTAGTATTGCTAAGGTACTTGTCGATAACGGATATAATGCATTCTACTGCGAACAAGACGATGTTGATGAGGGCTATATGCCTCTAACTTCTGAATACTTTCAAAGTAATTTGGAACCATCACATAGTTAATAGAGTGATTTATTTTTCGAAAGAGGGCTATATCTATGTCTTTTGTCAAAGCTAATGCAAAATTGGTCGCAGATACACTCGAACATACCTGTAACAGTCTTAGAGATGTACTTGAAGAACTGGATATGGACCCCGCTCTTGCAGAGGATACAAACTTTTGCTGTGAATTAGATCATTACATTTTGTTCTGTACTGAATGCTTTTACTGGTTTATACCCTCCCTTATCATTGAATCACCAGTGAACAGCGAAGATATATGCGAAAGTTGCTCAGAAGAACTTTCTGAGTAAATCTGAGTTGTAAAATTAGAACTTCATTTTTTGTACTGGAGTAAATCATGCATAAAAAATCACAAATATTGTTGGGGATATTAATTGCTATCCCAACCATTCTATTTTTTACTATATATGCTCTAAAAGCTGCAAAACTCGGTCCAAGTGGATTTACAGAATATCTGCATACAACCGAATCTATGCAATATGCGTTATTTTATTTCGTTGCAGTACTATGTGCTTATTTCATAGCAAAACTTGTCCCATTTGAAGCCAAACCTAATGACTAAAGGATTAAAAAAATGGCTTTGGTTTTAAGAGTCCAACGATCTGGCAATCAATGGTCATCAAAACTTGATGTAGAAAAAATAGTTTTAAGCTCATTCAAGTTTCAAGGTTATGATAATTTTTCTAATATTCCAGACTATAAGCCTCAGCGTTTTTTACGATGTATTTCTTGTGGATTCGATGAATTCTCTGAACTGCACGTAAATTCATTAGTCTGCGTTCAATGTGATCAAAAAATCTCAATAACGCCTTTAAGTATGCAGGAAAGCAAAGAATGAGCTTCATAAGAACACCTTGGGATGGCTTTCCCAAAGTGAAAGTGCTTTACCCACTTGGTACACTAAAAAAAGCATCCGAAGAATTATATATCGATGCTAAAAGTGGAGATATGGAAGCTGCGTTTAAACTGCTTTATAAAAATGTCTTAAAAGAAAAAGATGTATATGAACTTGGTGTACGTCTTTTCAAAGACAAACCCATTTTGGTACCGGTGATAGCAAAAGAACGCCTTGGTAATAATCGAATTCCCTTAGCTTATGCCAATATTTTAAGCGGCTATCTAGGATTTGAATTCAATGACGATATTGTTCAATCCGTAAAAGCAAATCATACAGATGCCGGAGCATACGAAAGAATTGTAAGACAACCACTATTTGAAGGTCAGGTCCAAGAGGGGCGAAATTATGTTATCCTTGATGATACGGTATCAATGGGCGGAACATTAGCTGCTCTGAAAGGCTATATCGAGAACAATGGTGGTAAAGTTGTTTTAGCAACTACATTAACCGGTTTCTCGGTACCAGAGATCGACCTTGTTCCTTTGAAAAAAACCCTTGATTATGTGATGAAAAAACATCCGCAACTTGCTGAGTGGTGGCTATATGAGTTCAACTTTCCAATCGAATACCTCACCCAAGGCGAACTTGGACACTTCAAAAAACCCGCAAGCCATGACGAGATCAGAAATCGACTCATTGAGGCAGGATTCAAAAGCCGCAATGAAAATAGCTAGTGCTTTAACTGCGCAAAATATTAAACCACTTACATTTGAACCTATAGATATAGAAAATACTTTTGCATCAGCGCAAGTAGTCACCAGTGCGGGCATCGTAATTTATGGTGGTTACGCTAAGAATGCAAGAATGAGATCAATTGGTGGTATTGACGAAATTATCGAACAGATTAACGAAACAATTGTTGTCTCCAGTAAGCACAAAACTAAAAAAGCCGGCTAATGTGGGCATATTAAATCAGCAATATTTAATTGCTGATTTTTTTATTCCAATGTTTATCAAAGATTTTCCTCAGAAGCACTTGCCACAGCATCGTCAGTTATGTTTACTTTAATTCGTTCATGAATTGGTCATGAATATCGATTAGGAAAACATACTATGAATCCCAAAACCCCAAAAGGCAGCAAAACAAGCGAGCCTACCCCGACCCCTACGTCAAAACCAGAAGCTAAAAATGATCCGTGGTATAGCAAGGTGGTTGCCAAAACCGGAAACGTTGTAAGCGGAGGAGCTGCTCTCTTAGTGAGAACAAGTGCGATGGGTGGTATGCAAGCAATTGTCACCAAAGTTGCTACAGCAGCAGTAGAGGAAGCAAATCAAGCAGCTAAAACAGCTTATGTTTCAACTCAAGGCGATGTCATCGGGTTTCCTAATGAAAAACGCCGTAAAAAAAGTGGTTAATCAATATGGGACGGGAGGCAATGGATTGCCCTCACCCGTCCCGACTGAAATAAATTAAAAAAAATAATTTTTTAATATTGTTGTTTTGCGGTATATTTAATAAATAGTTTATTGTGAATTCGCCACCATGAGTCATTTAGATTTAGTAGAACAAACCTTAAAAAAATTCGACTCTGAACAGTTGAATCAAACTTATATAGATTTAACCTTAAATCAAATTGATCAAGAAGAATTAACACTTAAAACCCATATCACAGAATGCAGCGAAAATTGGTTACTGTCATCTTTTAGCATGACATCAGACTGTCGCAGTCCAAATTCTATTGAAGATATGATGGGTTATATCAAGACAAACCTTGAACTTGTCTAAACAAAGAAAGGATAATTTCGTATGCATAATTATCAATTAGGCGATAAAGTATTTTTTCCAGTCCACACCACTGACAGTGAAGTTGAATGGTGCGAAGGTAAAATCCAGAACTATCGGCAAGATATAAAAAAATTTGACGTTGGTGGTACTCGCCATTGGGGATGGTTCCGCAGTGAAGAATTGAAACCTTATGACCTGCAACCCTGCCCTTTTTGTGGTTCAAACCAAATCAATATCAACACAAGTAAAAACTGGACCGGCATGAGACACGTTATTATAAGTGTCTCTATAATCCACCATTGCGATGGTGATCCACTTTCTTCCCGTTTGGAAATCAAAGCCAAGACATTGAATGATGCCATTCATAAATGGAATACACGGACACCAGAGTTAAAAACTGAAACGGTATAAGTAGTTTAACAATCAGGTGAAATCGAAATGGACCACAATTTTCAAATTAGATTAATTGATGTAACTAAAAAAAATTTCGTCATGGGCAGTAAGGCGGGTGATGAAGTACTGAATCATTTAAGAAGCTCGGTCAATGGTCCTGTTAATGCCCTTGAAATCTCACTTGAGAACATGACTGCTTTCGATGCCTGCTTTATCCGAAATGGTATTGCAGCCTTCGCTAAGCTCAATAGCAAACAGATTGGTATCATAATTACCAATGTTGAGAATGTTGATGTACTTGAAAATCTGATTTATGGCTTCCATGCAAAGCAAATGCCGCTTTTGATAAAAAATAATGATGGGACCGGATCAATTTATGGCGACCTAAATTCTGGAGGAAAGGAAGTTTTATCATTCGTTTATTCTAAGAAGCAAACAACCACAAGTGAGTTGTCACATTTTCTTGATATTTCATCACCTAATGCAAGTTCAAAGTTAAAAAAATTGTTCAATCAAGGGTATATTCATGCTTACAAACAGGATGCAATCTCTGGAGGTATCGAGTATGTCTATACCCCATTTTTTAAATGTACAGGTCTTGAATGCAGTAGCATCTAAAATCCAGATAAAGTCCGTTTTTTACTTATTCTCTGAAAACGTTAAATATTGAATTAATATTAATGCTAATATTAACTATTAAAAATATCGGAGTGTCATTATGCCAGTTAATAAAAACGATGATTGGAAAACCGATGAGAATTTCAATCCGGTTTTCACCAAAAACGAAAGAAAATTTTTAGTTATCTTCTATTTAAGCCTTTCGATTCTACTTAGCGTACTTTATTTTGTATTTTTCCTTAAGCCATTTTCGTTATTGATTTCTAATACTTTTTCAGCAACCTTAAACAAATCCGACCTATACGTTCATTACAGTAACAACCCTAGTTCATTTTGGCTAACGATGATCGTAGGCGTTTTTATAACTATATTGACGTTTTCTCTATTTTCTAAAGAATCAAATAAAAATTTGGCAACTGATGGAGATAAAAATAAATAATTATGATGATATTATTATAGTAAATTCATATCGGATTTCTAAATAATCAAAAATTAAGGAATTTAATTTTTGGAGGATTTTTGCGATTTTACTACATCCCCTCGCTTGCGCTTTAAATGCTGTCTGCTAACGCAGCCAACATGCAATCAAAAAAACTAAGCCAAATTTTTCATTCTTATTTCAATTCAGATAATTGAATTTAAAAGGTTTTATTGCGAATTAAAAGCGTCAAGTTGTGTCGCTGAAACCAAAACAAGTATTATTATTTTGCGGTATATGTTGTAAAATACTCTTATCAACTTTGGAGTAATACACATGTCAGAAATTGCATTTTCAGCTAGCATAAATAATTTAAATTTTAGCCTTATTTATGATCATTATTGCAATAGCCCGCGTGAAGAAAATGATTCAAATATTGCACATTTCTATACTACAAGAAATAGCCGCTCGGGACAAATCGATAACATCGATGAATCTATCACCCTCCTACATGACTTATGCCGTCAATTAAGTATTGATGACTATGACGATATGGAACAATTCGAATTAATTGATGCCCTAAAAAAAGCAGACCCCGAAGCACAATACATCCAAATTGAACCACTATATAAATACGAACACTCGGGGATTGTGTACTCAACAAGTCCTTTTTCTTGCCCATGGGATTCAGGGCAGATCGGTTATATCTTTACAACTTTAAAAGATTTTCAAAACATTGGTTGTGAGTGGAATTCAGACAAAGCCAAGGAATACATCCTTGGTGAAGTTGAACTTTACAATAATTATATTTCAGGGGAATGCTTTGGATTCAAAATTGAAGAAATTTCGACATGCGACAGTTGCAGCTCTGAACACCATGAAGAAATTGAAGCATGTTGGGGATATATCGGCGAGCGTAACGAAATTATCAAAATGATTGCCGCAGACTATCTTGATCCCTACCCAACCCTTAAAGAAAAAGTGTTGGAGAGCATCTAATGTCAACAACACCTCTAGCGAATGAGTACCCAAGCATATATTTCACGGCGTTATGGCTTCAAATATTCAACAAAGAGCTAATCTTAGAAAGAATGGACTTGGTTGAAGAATATATCAATGAATCATACAGACGGTTTTTAGGAAGCTCATTCAATGATTATTCAATTTCAGAACTCGATTCAATCAGTAATTTTTTATCAAACGAGGACCATGAAGCCCTTTGCTATCGTTTTGTTGATGTATAAATAATTCATTGTAAGCTTAGTAAGAAAGCTAAGCTTACAGTTTTTAGTATTCTTATTTTGCGGTATATATTATAATAAACAATATTCTATTTTTTGGACTGTTTGCAATGAAAAACAAAACCTTTGAGGAAAATATTTTAAAACACCTATTCGACCCGAGCATTAAAGATAAAATTGCAACTCATCTTCAACCAGTAAAAATTCATAACGATGATCATCACTTGATTGGTTTTGGTGAGATTTTGGAAATCGAGTCGATTAACATAGATGAAATATCTTTCGGTAATAAATTAATTGAAATATCAAATCAAATTGAACATGCAATAAACATAACTAAAGAAAATATATCATTCAGTCGGATTCATAAGCATATATCAACAGAATTTAAAAAAGCAGTTACAGAAATAAACTCATCCCACAATTTATCAGAAATATTAAATACTGGAAATTTTCTTAGTCGAGAGTTTGATTCTTTAACTTCATGGTCAGAAGAAATAAAAAATAATATTACAATTTTAAAATCCGCAAACTCAAAGTTAAAGACAGTTATTGACTCAAATTCAAATTCTGATGATCCTAGAGTTCAGACCCGAGTGAGTATGCTTCAACAGTTTTATACTTTTCAGCAATTAAGGATTAAAACTATTGAAAGTAATCTTGAAGTTAGTAAATCAACTTTGACGAATTGTTCAAATTTTATTGCATTCACATTACCCAATTTGAGCTATACATTGCAAACCACACTTTACAATACCGACCTAAAGAATACTTTATTAAATTACGAAGATTTAAGAAAAAAAGAAGAAACTTTGATGTGGAAGAAAAATATTTTAAATTCAAGCCTATCTACTTTAGTTCTAGGATTTTCTATATCAATTTTCCTTTACTCTTTATTTAGTTTGACTGGAAATTACAAAATGGTAACTGGTAGTTTCGGTTGGATTGGAACAATAGGTGCGCTTTTCAGTTTCTCGAATTTTCTAAGAACACGTCAATCTGAAATTGGAGACATATTTTTTTCATTTTTTATCGTGAGTATTTTTCTTGGAGGAGCTATTATATCCTTTTTAGATGCCACCTATTATGATCTTTTAATTGTTCAGAATTTATCAATCTCAATCAGTATGGGTTCAATATTATTCTTAGGAGCCATTTTTTTAATTTTCTATATATTTAATAAAAATATAAAACCTTACCAAGAGCTATTTACTAAATGCGAACCTCTTGTTGAAAAACTATCCCTAATGGAAAAACAGTATGAAAAAAATAGAGGCAAATAACCTCTTATTTCCTGCCCGCTTACGCTTATAACGTCTGCTAACGCATTCGTTATAAGTTATCGGAGTTCAGGTGATGCTGAGACTAAACCCAACAATGCCAATGCTTAATCTTCAAAAGTTATAATCCAAAATTAAAAGCAAATATTTACAATATAGTATTATATATATGCGGTATATATTGTATAATAATAAAATCAACTTTGGAGAATACTCTCATGCCTTTGCGTAGTGAACTTACTATAATTTCAAGTAACCTATCCACCGAACTCAATTTTGGTACTGCATTTCATGATTGCTTAACTGCTTTTCAAACGAGCGGCGCATATTCGGACTTAAGCCTGAACAGTGAAAAATTCCTATCCACTAGCATTAAGATTGAGTTTTGCAAAGTTGTTGAAGGTACTCTTTTTGGTTATTACCCCGTTTTTGTCCCAACGTATGTAAAAGACAATGATTATGCACAGCGCACACCATTCTTTCATTTTTCGAACTTGGCTGATGAAAATCCCTACAATGCCGGCACAGCCCTAACGATCATGTTAGACAAGGATGAACATGCTCAAATCTTTTTGTTTACTATTGCAATATGCTTGATACAGAAAGGCTATCGTGTGTTCTTCACACCTGATAATACTAATAGCAATGGACGCATTGAATTAACAAAAGAATCAGTAGCTAAGCATGTAAACCATGAAGGACCAAAACAATGATGAAATGCAATCCGATCACTGGCTTTACAACCTTTTCATGCATTATGTGTGAAGATAGCGATTCAACATGTACAGACTGCACCAAGGAACTCAGCGTATTCAATACCGGTTTCAAAGCAGGTAAAAACAATGAACCTTCAAAGAGCGAGGCTTATGAAGGACAATACCGGACAATTTACCAAGAAGGCTTTAAACAAGGCTCAGAAAAGGGTTTTGTATCATGACAACCATTGCTAGTTTTTTAAAAAATTGCCTTGGCTATTATGTTGATTCTATCGATGGGACATCCATCGAATATTTGACCGAAGAAGATAAGACAAATTTCATGGATAAAAAGGATTGCATCCTTATGTCGCAGCCCGACTGTGATGTCGTTTTCCATTTTTCTACCGCAGCAGATAATTGCAACTTTAGCTTCAATCCGAATATGCCAATAACCTTTTCGAATCACACCGGATATATTCTAGCGTACGATATATATGGTATTGAACGACAACTTAAATTCGTAATGAATTTGCGCTTAACAGCTCAAGTGTTTGAAAAAATTTGCGCCAGTACATAGGTTTTAACTTCCGCAGTCATGATTATTGCAATCGCAATGATTATGGCTGCCGCCCTCGCTTGCGCTTTGGTACCGTGTTGCTGACGCAACCGGTTTAGCCTTCAAAG
This sequence comes from Acinetobacter sp. SK-43, assembly GCF_015351505.1. Lineage (NCBI taxonomy): Bacteria > Pseudomonadati > Pseudomonadota > Gammaproteobacteria > Moraxellales > Moraxellaceae > Acinetobacter > Acinetobacter sp. SK-43. Next base: position 170,666 of record NZ_JADKPY010000001.1, on the reverse strand, counting down.
AAGGCATCTAATAAAATTTTTATATAATTACATACATGATACTTAATTGATTGCTAAAAGCCTAAAAGCCCACGACACATATTAACGCCTATAAACATATATATATTAATCACTTATTCAGTTTTTGTTATAATAATTGCTCAACTTTGGTGAACTATTTTAACTCCTTGGAGGTTTCTCTATGCCAACTCTTAAGTTTACTGAAACATACTTAAGTTCAAGCATTCTCATTATCCCAACCGAGAAATTGCATGAACTTGAAAATATTTTTTCAGACTACTGGAATTTGCCAGACTTTAATGACCAGACAATGGCTATCGATCAACCAGACGAAAATGGTAATAGGAGATTTCCTACTCTAAGTTTTGTGAGTATTGAGCAAATACACGATGGCACTCTTTATCCTCATGATGAATCTAATGATCCTCTTGATCTCTCCGAGTCATTAGCAAGCATTGTTGAGCATGGGACAGAGTTTAAATTGCAATATGTACAACTAGACGGCGCAGGGCTTCAATACACTTCATACTATTGCAACGCTGAGGGAGTTATAACGCAATTTAGTGATGACTCCCTTATGTTCGATGAAAAGTATCTCCCTAATAAAAGAGCTTAAGACACCAAATTAATCTTTCGTAAATTTATGTATTTGAAGTTGTTATACGGGGCAACTTCAAATACTAATATTGTGTTTTTGCGGTATACTTTAGAATAAATGAAGCCGAATAATTTACATTGCGGTTTTAGCACCTTGAAACACATATAGATAGGGTTAAAGTATGCTTTTCCAGACGATTCAAATTGATGTAAAAAAAGTTCGGTTTGATGCAGACATCAATTGCACCATTTACGCTCTGGCAAGAAATCAACAAGCACCTTTTGCGAATGTTGAGATCCAAGTGAATGAGAAAATCAATCCCGATGTAGAACTAATCGCCCCCATATCTCAAGAACTTTTGGGCTTGAATATCCTACCCTTTGATCTCCATGCTGATAGAGCATACGCGAACTTTAGTAAAGAATTGCTAAAAGGCTTTCTTTGTGGACACAATCGTAAAGTAGAGGAGTTCACAGTATATGTTTCACAACAAGGCAAAGATTTTGGGCATAGCGGCACTGAAAGCCTAAAAGAGCGGAATTTCCGAAAGGGTGATCAAGTCATCATGTTTGGCAGCCATGAGGCTACTTTACCCGAATATTCAGACAGAATTTGGACATGCCTAAATGATAGCTTTAAAGATAAAGCAGGCATGGAATGCGTTCATCTGGATGGTTTTTCAGGCGCATATTTCTGCAAGTATTTAACTCTGGTTAAACATTAAATTTTTGAGTGAAATGAATATGAGTTACGGTAAAGGTCCAGATAACAACCATATAAGATTTAACTTCCTACAAAGACTTTATGTCCTCCCCTTTATTGCGATCGTACTTATTATTCTCTTTATATTTATTTATAAGGGGAAAAAATTTAATGAAAGTATGACGGATATGGATATTGCCCAATACACAATGTCATTGGGTTCCAAGAATGACTGTTATTTCGATAATGTAACTGTTTTAAAAGAAGCGGATGGCACAACCAAAGGAATTGTTGTCAAGGACAGTGATTATAGCGTTGAGGCTTCACCTTTTATTGATCCTAATACAAATTCAATCATAGGCTACAAAGTGAGCAGACCACAAATAATGTACTGTACGATTGGACGATTTAATTACAAATCACCTATCGTTACTTTGGACCGTATTCTCTCGGAACAGGCACCCACCACAGTTGAACAAAAAACTTCTAAGTTTAATAAAGAATGGAGCTATAAGAGGATAGATAAACTTGGAAATTATTTAAGAAAATAAGACTAAAAAGCTGCCAATAAAAGCAGCTTTTTTAATAAATAATATTCTATTTCTGCGGTATAAAATGTATAATGTAAGCTCAACTTTGGAGCCTACTATGAATACTATACCAATAGTAATCCCATTCAATTATCAGAATGAATTACGTTACGCGAACTCCCTAAAAAAGCAGGATTTAAATTCAGCTAAAAAAATCTATAGACACGCATTTGCCAAAAACAACTCTTTTAAAGAAATTTCAGAAATACTTAATAGCATCAATATCTCAAAACTCAGCGTTTCATTAACACATGTTGTTCTCACCCATTCTGAAGGAAAGAAACTTGTAGAAACGTTTCTGCACGGGTTTATTGGCTTAATGAATACACCTATTCATGTCGATGAAAGAAATCAGTCTATGGTTGATTTTATAGCCATGCTGAATTCAAATTGGGGCAAAGCGGATCATTTGAAACTTGAAACTCAAAACTTCCAAAATAAAGGTCCTATTGAAGCAGCAGAAATAAAAAAATTAGAACATTTATTAAAACTGTTTAATGAATTCAGCTCATTAGAAGATGCAAGCTCTCTCTTTGCGACTTATTTATTTAAAGCCCATCCAACCATTCAACAGCAAATTGTCCGTGCATTTAGAAATTCCATGCTCGAGGTTGTTTCCACGGATAAAAAAGGAATTGATTGTGAGCTATTTGCTTTAGCAAACAAAGTTGCCATTTGTGGTCAAAATATTTCTTTCCCATATATTTAAGGTGCTAAAAATGTCCAATGATCCTATTGTGAAATTGACAAATGTAGACCCATTTTATTTAGCGGCTCTGGATCGCTTCACAAGCAAGCGCAAAGAACTTTTAGACAACACTCCTAAAAATCTCGAAGAAGCCAATCTTAATCAAGCTCAGATTAAATCTGACTAAATATAAAATCTCAATAAGTGGCTGTGTTTACTTTTCTGATCCAGCCACCCATTCTTGTTTCTAATCTGCCACCTTCTATCAAGCTTCAATAAGTAAGTGCATTCACATCACAGATAATGCACTTAGTTTGCTTTTGCCCTTAATTACAGCCTCGCCCCCCGCGCTAACGCTTCGGTACCGTGTTGCTGACGCAACCGGTTTAGCCTTCAAAAAGAAGGCATCTCGCATAATGATTGCATTATCAACGACCGCCATTTTTCTACAGTTAACTTTAAAAGCTAATATCGAATAAAACTTTAAGCCAAATTTACAAAAAATATTAAAAGTATTGTCATTTTGCGGTATATATAGAGTATAATGTATTTATCAACTTTGGAGTGTTCAACATGTCAGCATCAATGGTCCTACCCTTTCATCTCGCCGTGGTAATTCAATACTCTCTGATTCATAGAGACGTTCAAAATGGTGGAGAAGAAAAATCCTTAGCCTCTTATTTTTTTAAAGCTATGGAATTAAAAATCAAGGCTCAATACTTACCGCACCACACCAAGATTATTGATGATACGAACATTTCAACATTCGATAAATCGCTATATATAGATTTAGAATTGAATGATTTTTTCGATGTGGACCTATATCAAAAGAACAATTTTGGGTTCTTGGCACGCTTGCTCTGTACATCCAATTTTCAGGCTTTAGAAGATAGATACGGTCTTGAATATGTCAAAGAAATGAATCTGGAGTTGATCACTCAAATTGTGATTGATAAACGGAAACAAGCCTATAAGACAGCAAAAGAGCTTTCATTCCTACAATTTATTAAGCTAGTCGATTGCATCATTTATCAATGTTCAGAGATGCACAACTACTCTAATTCCTTGTGTAAATTATTACTTGATTCATTGATTTACAATATAATTCGAATTCAACCTGAATATTCAAAAATGCTTTGGGACCTGAATGAACAAGATGAAGCCTTAACAATTTAATGGATGCTATTTGAATAATTTTGGAGCTTAAAAATGTTGAACTTTTTTCAAAGAATTATAGATGCAGAAAATTTGGCTAAACACGGTGTATTCAATCCGGATGAGGTGATCATTGTTCAAGAATCACCTCAAGTAAGTCCTGAAAGCCTAATAATTAACACGAACGGCGAAGATTATGAATTGACTTCGGAAAAGTTTGCGGCTGCTATCAAAAAACTCCGCAATCATTACATTTTTCCAGAAATCTATGAATTACCATTCATTGAATATGTTGATCCAAAAATCAAATTTCGATCTATTTCACCAGTAGACGTTGATCTTGTTAGTGGTCCAAAGGAGCAGCAAATTAACTTCCTGCCGAGTGAAGAAAATTATTATGATTCAGAAACGGGTCATCTTTTCTTCTTCAACAATAAAATAAAGTGCGATGAGCAACTACAAAATCATTTCGCAAGTGGAAAAAAAATAGCCATTAAAATTGACTCCGACCAAAATTTAGTTTGGTTAACAACCCATGAATATGACGCTTTGTCGAAATGGGAGGAATGTCTTTCAAGATTTGAGCGTAAAATTTCATTAATTGATGAAATCATGAAAAAGGCTGATCAAATAGAAACTGAAAATATTCGTGAATCTGGCATTTTTAAGCACTTGCCATTTGATGTTGTAGGCGCAGTCAAGATCAATCTATCTGGACTTTCAGCAAGAAGTGATGGAACGGGTTTTAAGCGCAACACAGTGAAACACCTTCTTATACTTGAAAATCCTATGCACGAGTACAGCAATGCCGATTCTATATACCGTGGTAGTGTGTTGTGTAGTTCTCAAAAAGGACGGCACATGGGGCTAGGATCGTCTTACGATTTTAATTATGCAGCTCAATCAATTGAAGAATCTGGCATTACATGCAAATCCTGTATAAGCAAATTAAAAACCCTACTCAAAAAACACATGCCACAGGATGCATCACTTTAAGTGGTGTATCTCAAAAAGGTATATTTTGATGAATAAACACTTATCCAACGCCGTTGAGTTCCTCCAAGCACAAGGGTTAGAAATTAACATCGGGTTAAAATCTGAGAATACGTTTTTGCCTAACATTGAGATCGTAAATGGAGCAATCCATTACGATCCCGACTGTACTTTGGTTTCTGACCTTCTTCATGAATCTGGTCATGTAATGCTTTGTCCAAAACCATTTAGGAAGCATTTGCATAATAATCTTTATAAAGGGTTTCGATATATTTTCGAAACGGTATCAATTCCACTTGATAGCCAATTACATTGGTATTTGATGGCAATGGATGACCATGGTGTGACAGCTTGGGCATGGGCTGTTGGTAAACATTTAGGCATACCAGACCATGAGATCATAAAAGATGATCAATATGGTGGCGAAGGAGCCAGTATTCGTACTTGCTTACAACTTAATTCATACATTGGCATTAATGGTTTAAGCCATGCTAAATATTGTGATATGCCTAATACCTCACGTTATAAAGAAAATGCTATAGTTTTTCCAAATATGAAAAAATGGTCTCCGAGTTATGTTGAATAAAAATTTAGGAGTTGAAAATGCCTTCAAATGAAGATGACGTTACCGATCAATCCCCATGGATTCCCCTGTTGTCAAAAGAACCCGCAAAGGACGAAATTTTTTGGGCATGGGATAATCAGCTAGAACGTATTATTAAGGGTATGAAATGGTTTTACGGCGATATACAAGACTGGGGATCAGAAACAGACCCTTGGAGCGGTGATTTTGCATTCTGGATGCGTCCAGAAGTTGAAATAGATGCTATTGCATCACCATACTCATATAGTTGCCAGTAAATCAAAATTACACAGAGGATTAAATGATGACTCAAAAAGATAAGCATTCAAACAATCAAATTCATATCATTGATGTCGGTCTAGCTTCCAAAAGTTTGGTTGAACTAATCAAAGAAAATGCACCGGCTGAGCAGAAAGATCAAGTTATATACATGGACCTGAATGACAAACGTCTTTCCAAAAATCCGTTTGAAAAAGATTAAATTTAAGAACATTCAAATAAGTAGCCTTTCTCAACTGCCTTGTGTCTATCACAAGGCTTTTTTAAATCGAATTCTCGATAATTATGGGAACCGATAAAGCGTTCGAGGTTTTGAACTGTAAATCGATTATTCGATAGGATTATCATAATAAATTAATTATTTTATAAATCAAGTATTGTGTTTTTGCGGTATATAAATATAATATAAGCAAGACATAGGAGCATATCATGACCCCGTTAGTAAATATTCCAGAAGGCTTTAAAGTTGTACCAAATGAGTTATCAGATGAACAAGCTGAAATCATTGCGAATAGGGAAATAGATCACAGTTTGAAGGTAATCAATCGTTCTCGCTCTGAATACTCAATAGGTCAGCTTAACGATTGGGTACGATCTCGCAAGATTGAAGCAAAGAAGCGTTATGCAGCAGCTCTTGAGCTGTTAAACTAAATATATTCAAGAAGGTGTACTTACATGAATAAAGGTTTAATTTTATTAGTTGTTATTATTATTGTTGGGGCAGGTTTGGCAACTACAGTAACGCTTCAAGGAAAAGAAAGTCGAGCAAATGCTATTAAAACATTGAAAGCTCAGAATTGTAAAATGACTGAATTTATTGCCGCTCCCTCGATTATTGATAACGATCAATATAAATATGTGTGTGACAATAAAACATATACTTTGAATACTGATTTTTCAGAAGAATTAAAAAAATAGGCTATAAACTTCCTAACAGTTTTTCCCACTCATTTAGCTAGAGAATTAAGCAATGCCAGAAAAGCTCATTACATCTAAAATTTTAGCTGAGATCACCGATAACCCTGCATTTGAGTTGATCTTCACGGAATGTGTAGCAGACCCATCATTCATGGAAACATTTAATCGGCTTACAGGATCAAATATTAACTTTCAAGCAAAGCCCAAGGATGCGATCAGTTTTTTGATTGATCAAGCCACGGGTTTTGACGGAATTATCGTTAAACCAGAAGAAATGGAAAAATTGGTTTATCTTATTTTTCGTACTGCTTACCTTCCCTTACAGGACCAATTTGAAACCGAAATCAAAGAATCAATCAATGTACAAAAAAGGGATTAATGTCAGATAGGGTTGAAATCTGTACAAATGGGTAATCCCTGTAAAAGCCTCTCCAAGATCGGAAGTAAATTACATTTAATAACATTTAATAGTATTGTATTTTTGCGGTATATTTAGTATATTAACTATACAGCAGGATGAACTTGCTTTACACAACTTGGGCTTTGCAGATAGAGGAAATTGCCATGCAAACAATCAATATTTCAAACGTACTCGGTCATATCGGTAGTGATCCACAACATACTCAGCTACCTAATGGCACTTTAAAAACTGTTGTTTCTATCGCTACCAATATCGGTAGCGGTGATCGTCAAAAGGTTCAGTGGCACACCGCTTTATTCTGGGGGAAAACTGCGGAAGTCGCAGCAAAACTAAAGAAAGGCGATGCTTTATTTGTTTCTGGATATGTTGATTATCGTAAATGGAATGATAAAGAAACTGGTCAGCCCCGAGAAAAAACTGAAATTCATGTTCAGCATTTCAGTAAAGTTGAAAATCCAATGCAAACTATCAACCAAATCAATATTCTAGGAAATATTGGTGCTGATGCATTGTTTAAACAATTTGGCGATAATGCAAAGACTACGATTTCAGTTGCGACCAATATCGGTAGCGGTGATCGTCAAAAAGCTCAATGGCATACAGTGATTTTCTGGGGTAAAGCTGCGGAAGTAACTGCAAAACTCAAGAAAGGCGATGCTCTATTCGTTAATGGCTATATTGAGACTCGCAAGTGGACTGATGCCAATAGTGGTCAAAATCGTGAAAAGACAGAAATTCACGCACAACAATTCAGTATCATTTCTGGACAAGTTGGACAGATTTCTAACCAAAATAATGAGACATCTCAGCAACAAGTAGGGTATGGCAATATCCAAGAACATAATTATTCACATCATGGATATGATCAAAACCCTAATGATTTTGATCAAGATAGTTCGATGCCATTACCTTACTAATTTGGCTTAAGCCGACCATCCAGAATAAGAAGCCTCTAGCAGTTTGCTAGAGGCTTCTTTTATTTACCAAGAGATTATTGGGTTTTACCTCAATATGCACCATAAATCGGCTCCCCGATTGATAGAAAGATGACTTACATCCTGATGGTATAAATCTTTAAATCGGTTGCCCGATGAAACATGCTTACTAAGAATTAGCCGCCCCGCGCTGACGCTTAACGCCGTATGCTCTCGCAACCGGCTTTGTAATAAAAAATATAGCTGAAATTATATTAGCTGAATATAGGAAATATTTAATACTAATAACATATTGCAATAATTTAAAAGCAATAACAAACATATTAGTATTATTTTTTTGCGGTATATAATGTATAATTTAACCAAGTAAAAATGATGCGTTAGAGGTCTATATGGTTTCCGAAGTTTTAAAAAATAAGGTTATTGGACTCATAAGTGAGACCACTAAAGAGATGGGAATCAAGTTATATGCAACAGCCAAGATACATAATTATTTAGTGTTAAAGGTTAATATTCAATCCTGTAGTATTGACCTAAAAACAAATCTCATCGAAACAGTAAAATCAACATTAGACAAGGGCGGTCTAATAGGCACAGATAAAGAATATTTAGAAGAAGTATTAAAATGCACCATTTTGCATAAAGATGTACCAAGTCATGTGCATTGTAATGTACATCATTTAAAAAAACTTTTTTCTGGTGAGGCGTTGGAGCTTTTAGAAAAGATTCATGCAAATGTGCGCTGTGATTATTATTCTGATAGTGATATAGGACGAGACTATATAGATGTAGGTTATTATTACGATCTAACAATAGGTAATAATAAAACTGGTTTCCGAGTCATACAAAAGGTTTAAAAAAATGAATACCACATACTATAGTGTTTTTCTGAACCTTTCAGATGGTGAATCTAGCCTTTCTCTCCCCTATGCAATAGCTACCAATTGTATTGATCAACCCAACCCAAAAGAATTAGAAGAATGCATAATGAGAAATATCGCTTCGGAGCAGGGTTTTACTTTTAATGATGATTATTATGAAACTATTGGCTTTTGTAGTGTAAAAATCAACAGGATCGAAGAAATAGACCTGAATAGTTTTAATATTATTAAAAATGTTTTCCCTAATTTTGTATCTCATTTTGAACTTGAAGGTGATGAAGATGACACAACCAGAATTAAAAGTTAAAACAAAAATATGGTTTGCACCGACTGATTTATCCAGAGGCGAACAGATGGAACTTGTTATAGATAAAATTGGAAAAAAATTTATCTATGCTAATGGTTTCAAATTTGAAAGGTTCAGTAATGGCTATGCTATTGGCTTTAAGATGGAGTCACCGGAAGGCTTTATTTACCCATCAAAAGATGTTTATGAGGATAAAATTGCTTGGGATATGCTGATTTCCGGACATACTTATGTCAGTATACCCGTGCGTAGTGCAATCTTAAGACTGTTAAGGGAACAGGAGTAATATTTTGGATTTTTTACAATCACTTCTGAACATAGTCTTAGACTATTTTTTATTCGGTATAATTTTGGGTTTCATCATTTTTGTATGTAGAACATTGTTAGTTTTGTTTTGCAGGAAGTATAAAGGTGAGAATACCTTTGTCGCGTACATAACTCATTTATTTCTAAGTTTTTATATTTTTCAGGTCGATAAATTAGGATTACAAGCATTAGTTTATTCCCCTAAAATTGATGGAAAAAAGGTGACAGTTCAAGATGCTATTAATGACCTTACTTTTAAATATGTTGACCCATTAATAATCGAGCAGGATCATCCTTTGAGCAATTTTATTTTTAACAAGCATTCTCATATTCTTTTTTATAAGATTGATGATTTATCTGTGAAAGGTTTTTTTCATGATTTAAACAGCAGAAAAGTATATACAGCTAAAATTAAGGAATTAGAAGAATGTTAGCTATATTAGTAAAATTAATTGGATTTCTTTCTGGACTTTTTGGTATATATGTTGGTTATTTAATTTCATATCGAATATACGATTACTTAAGAGTGACAGTTCGACAGCCCCAAGATAGAATAAACAAACGTTTAGACTCTGTTCTTGGTGTCAATGATATGCTCTTAGAGAGATATAATTTAGGTGTAGCTCATTTACATGAAAGTATTCCTTTATTTGAAAAAAAATATTCAGTAAATGATTCAAATAAAATATGTGATTTTTTCTATAAAGTTGATGAATTGGGCATACAGTTTATTTACTTAAAACCCAAAGAGGATGGTAAGATTTTTTACGATGCTATCTGCATTGGTGAAAAAAAAGTAGTTAAAAGTCATGTCTTTTTAGAAGAATATAACCCTTAAAAAGTTAATAAAAAACTCCACTAATGTGGAGTTTTTTATTATTATAATTTTCTTGTGATTGCGCCGGTGCTTACGCACCTAACTCCTGAATATTTAGTAACTGATTAGCCTCTCCCCCTACTACTCCCTATTTGCTTACAGTTACACTCGTTTATAAATTTACCAAGCTTAAAATTTAAATCGGCTTTCCGATATTTGAGGCATGAACTCTTATATCAAGTCTTTGATAAGCTTCAAATCGATTACTCGATACCACATCAAAAAAAAAGATACAGATTCCGCTTGGGTACTTTAAATCGGCTTCCCGATAATGAGTGAATTGTACAAAAATTGACGACTAAGAACTATAAATCGAATACACGATAAGCACACTACATTATGTCCCCACAAATCTGGACGACCCTCTTTAAATCGCTTACACGATAAGGAACGTTTTTTAAATGCTGCCGCCTCTGCATTGACACTTCAAATCGTCTACACGATATGAACCCGCGAATTGTTAGCTTCTCTTGATTGCAAACACTACAAATCGTCTACACGATAAAGAATACCGTTGACCAGACATGGTACGGGAAGTGGTACCTACAAATCGACTACACGATATGGAACAGCTAGCTCCAACTTTTCCCCCGTATTACTAACCTACAAATCGACTACACGATATGGAACGGTCGTCTCTAGTTTTTGCTAGTACCAGTATACCTACAAATCGACTACACGATATGGAACTGTAGAAAATCAAACCTTTATAATTATAAATCAAATTCTTATACTATTTTCATTTACAATACAATTTTTCACTATTGCGAACCATCCTCTAATTTTACTTGATTTTTTAATGGACATTTCTGCGCACGCTTGCGCTTTAAGCCGGCTGCTAACGCATTCGGCTTATGTGTTCGCTGAGGTGGTGGTGCAAAAAAATAGCGTTTCAATCCCCGACTGTTCTCAATAACGTGGCAATTAAAATCTAAAAGCATAATTACATTTAAAAACAATAAAAGTATTATGTTTATGCGGTATATGTTTTATAATATAAAAATCAACTTTGGAACTCATTCTATGTTAGAAAATTACCTTGTTTCCGATATGTTAGAACAGCTAAATTTCAACTCTCTCACTACAAGTACGCTAAAAATTGTACTGGCTACCTTAGAGAATCAAAACATTGTCATCTCCGAACATGAAGTGGACACTTCTCACGGCGAACTAACGCTTAACTTATCCCCACCTAGCCTTTCAGCCGGCTGCGTAATTTCAGTCTCAAACAATTCAGTCTTTATTAATCCTGATTTAAATATTGGTGATGATCGCGCCGATTTCACCCTATTTTTGAATGATGACAGAACGGCACAGGAATGGTCTTTAATTGTCGTTGCGTTTGCAATGGATGCGCTCAGGCACAATAAAAATGAGTTTCTTTTTGAAGTACTTGATGAAGATTCAAACTTAATAGACGACACTTTTAGAGCTAAAAGTCTTTGTCATGCCCTTTTTAAAATCCAAAATCTTCACACTCTACGCAATGTTAACTACGATTCGATCCAAAAAGTCACGATCAACATCGATAATGAAGATGGGGAAAGTAGAGAACTTACCTTTAATATTAAAGATAATTTTTTTGCTTTATGTGATCGCAACCTTAATAATGACGACATTATTTTGGCTTTAACCTACCTACAAACAAAGCTGCCTGAATCAACCTATAGCATTCGCCAAAACTTAAAACTAGGAGTAGAATTTTGAAACTAAACAAATTAATCGATATGCCTAAAAAGGGAATTATTGACGAATCTGCGGATTTATCAAATCCAAATCGTAATTCGATGGCACGAACCATTTCATTAATAGTTGGTGTAGTAATAACAATTGGGTTTCTAATCACTTGTATTTCCGTTTTCTTTACTCATGACACTCAATCTGTTTTGTTTGCTTTGATTGCAATCATCATTCAAAGATGTATCCAAGGTAGCATTGAATTCAGCCATGGAATGAAAGCAACTGCTTTGAATACTTTTCTTTGGGCAATTGGAGTAACAATGTTCTGTTTAGTTATGTTTCCTATGCCTGTTCCAGTACATTAATTTTTTTAGTTTTTACGCAGAGGATATTGTATGAGACAAAGCCAATTTTTGAGGAAACTCCAACGTCTCATACAGTTTTCAGAAAAAAGCTTCATCATTTCTTCTGAACTAAATGAGAAGTTAGGTGACTTAGGATTTGATGGGGTCTACATCACATGGGATGTAGTTGATGGGATATTGATAGCCTTTGAAGGGGAACAATGGGTACTTACAGATGAAGCTTTTGAGGCAATATTTAATAGTAAAACTAGAGATGAATTAATCACTAAATTAAATGCACAAAGAGGTCGTACCCTATAGATCAGCCTTTTCAAAGGTCCGCACGCTAACGCTTATCGCCGTATGCTCTCGCATACGGCGTTTTTGTATTCAATGTAAAGACGCAACATATTTTTACCAGTAAGATTTACTTACGGCATTAAAAAATGAAGCAGCAGCTTAAAAGAAAAAATTAAATTTTATTACACTAAAAGTATTATATTAAAGCGGTATATGATATAATTCAAAAATCAACTTTGGTGAGATCGAAACCATGCCCGTGCATTATAAAACCATTTTGAAAATACATTCAAAAAATGGAAAATCTATGCTTGATGCCGTTGCTTCTCCGGAGCAACCTTTTGACTTTTCTAAAATCACCCCCCTGCCTTTAGGTCATGAACATATACACGATCTTCAAAATGATGAAGCTATTTATTATTTTTTAACCAATCGTTTAACTCAAAAATTAGCGACTTTTGAATACAAAATGTATTTCGTAGGTTGCCGCATTCCTGATCTACGCACACCAAGTTTGGAGAATTTAATCTCCATGACACAAAACTATATCTCGAAATTTGATGAAAATGGATTATTCAACCGAAATCAACATGCAGGTTTTTATCCATTTCCACATAATAGGCTAGATGATTTATACGCTACTGGTAAATCTCTTGTATATATGATCGATAAATACAACATAAACGACCTTTCATACTGGAAATTACAACATTGGGGTTCATATACCAATGCTCTCCGGTGCGATCGAATAGATGACGCAATCATTTCTTTTGAATGTTTAAACAAGGGCAACTTAAAAGTCGTAAATAAATTCATCCAGACAAACCGACTGGATTGCTCATTACAATTCATTGATCGAATTTCCAATACCATTGCTGATCATAAATTTAGTAATGGATTAATTTTAACCTAATAATTTATCTATTTTTTTGGAGCTTTAAAATGATTCAATGGGTACCAATTTGGTTTTTGGTTGTGACGATGAATAGTGCTAGTAATTCAGCTACTACATACGAGATCACTTTCTCAACAAAGCAAAAATGCGAGAGTGAATTACAAAAACTAACTGCTCAAATAAAAGCTAAAGATACAGTAATTTCTAAATCTCGAACTGAAATAAAATGCGTACAAGGTGAAGCACCTGTATATGTACCAAAATAATTTTGATTACAAGCAAATAGGATAGAACAATGGTTGATATGAAGAATCAGGTAAAAGCCTTAATCGATTTAGTTTTTAAAGAGATTAAAAAAGACCAAGCAACAGATTTACAAGGTCTCCTTGATAAATTGATCTTGATGAGCAATTGTGATGGTGTCATAACAGCCTATAAAGTTGTAGGACTATTAAGTATTGAAGAAGCAAAGTTATTGGAGTCTGAACTTGACGAATTAAAACGTCAAGATGCAGAACGTATTGCCAAAATTTATGGTGGTGAGAACTTTCAATCTATATTAAGCATCATACCCACCTATTTGAATCAGAACACCGCTACCGACACGAATTTGCACCAAACAAGCAATGCAGCTTCGCTTTATGATCAGCCTAGCACATTAGGAGGATTTATTCGTGGTACCTCTGGTGCGAATGCAAATCAAATTAAAAAATTGCTTGATAACGTCAACAATGAAATGGACTATTTAGAACAAATTGTTATTCAGATGGTTTCACCGGTACAGAACTTAAGTACCGAGTTAATGGATCAGGTAAAAAATATTATTCGGTCAGTCATTGTTCAGAATGAGAAACAGACAACCATTAGTGATATTGCCAACTCGTTAAAGGCTCACGAAGAAGAAGCTGTTCGTTCCTTAGGTAAACAGTTAGCCAAATACACGGCGGAAGGTCCATACGGAAAATTCTTTGGTAGTCACAACCCTGATCTCGGGAACTAGGAATTTTTATGAGTAATCAATTAAATCCATCTTTAAAAAGTCATTATGCATATTTAAAAAAGCTTGAATGTTTTGCACTTGAGCAGCAGATTAAGAACCCTTCTACCCCAACCACTTCACATCTGGCTTCAATAACAGGGAATGAAATCGTATGGCAAATTGAATTGCCAATTCAAAAGCCCTGTTTCATGCGAAGTATTATTGGTGGTCTTGAGGACGAATATTTTGTGGTCCATGTTGACGCGAAACGATTCTATTACTATTGGTTATTATCTTCCGTAAATCCAAGCGATCGGAGCAGACCTAATCATTGTGTATTACTTAAAGATATGCCACAGGATTACAAATTCAATGATGCCATTAAAGGCTTTGCAGACTGCGTGGGCAATCCTGTCCCGTTAGCCCTTGCTTTTGCGGACCATGCGTTTGGCAACCCTTATATTGGCTTTACCAACGGCGTTACAAGAACAATGTGGTTGTTGGTACAAGGCGTGAAATCCTTTCCGATCGAAGTACATGGAGAAAATTCAGCAAAACAACTATATGAACTTGCAGGCATTGGTGAATCTCCTATGAGTTATCGTCAATTGAAAATCAAACATAATGTTCAAACACCAAGTTACTTAAGCTCTTGAGCGGTTTGCTCTGGTGTCTAAGCATTGATGACTTATAAATAACAACCATGGAGATTGATATGGAGTGGGATGCAAAAACTAAAATGTGCAATCTTGGGCAGGATGAAGGCAAAATTGATGAATTTAAGGATCATGTTGAACGTTATGTTGACACCTTTGATGTTCAGGCATGGGATATGTTTTTACACCTAGTCAGCATCTCCGAAAAAAATATTAATAAGCACGGTGCATTTTTAAAAAGACTTCTCCCCCGATTGGAAGCTTTTGATCAACATGAGAGTAATTCTTTATCCATGGTTGCTCATATACGTCTTGGGGTCCTGATTGACCGTATCAAACAGCTACCATTGGTTTCTTAATTTCCAGTAATTTATATCAATAGGATAAAATTTTATGAGCATAGAAACATCAAAAAGACGCTACCTTGCGGTAACAATTCTTTGCGCTCTTATTGGCGGCGCAATTGGAAACTTGATTATGAGTCAAGTGTTTTCATTTCGAAATGCTGATGGTGTTCCGTGTGAGAATTCCTTAATGAGCTTTAAAGTCACATGTCCTCCTTTGGAATCCGAAAAAGTGCTTTTACCAACTGATAATTTAGATGATTCAAATGTAACTTTGACATTAGAGAAAGATAAAGCTGCTGTTCCAGAAAGCCCACTTTCAGGTTTACCAATGTTTTTTTCTGGAATTCGTCCTGATTATGTATTAAATCCAGAGGAAGTCCAACAACTACTAAACAATAATGCGTATCAGAAATATAAAGAGGACCCAAGGTTAAAGCCGATTTTGGAAGAAGCCAAAAAAGATTCTGTCTTGTCGATCGGTGAATACCAAAAAATTGAAGCTCAATTAGAGAAGATGTATTTTGAAGATAAACGTCTTAGTGATAAGGAAAATGCCAAGCAATTTGTAGATCAGTTATGAGTTAATGCCGTATAAAATCTTGGAGCTTAAACGAAATCGTACGTTAAGCTCCAGAAGCCACTATAAAATCGAAATAGGATTATTTATTATGACAGAACTAAATGATAGCAACGAATTAAAGCAATTGAGTTTAACTTTTTACATTGCAATTATCCTTTCTATATTGAGTGCAATATTTTGTATTATTTACATATATCAAAAATATTTTAGTTAATGTTTTAGAATGTATAGCAATTTCATTAATTGATAGACAATTCTGATAAATCAACCAATTAGTATTGGTTGAAATAAATTTAAAACACAAAAAAATATTATAATAGTATTATCAATTTGCGGTATATATTGTATAATTTCCCTTCAACTTGGGAGAATTGTCATGTCTACTGCTACTAATCAAACCTCGGTAAAGAAAGAAAAGCATATTTTCTATGTTTCTGTTGGTGCCAAAGAAATTTACTATACCCTCCGGAAGATGGTCATTATGCCTTCTGGACATACAAGTGATGATTATGTCTGCACTCTTTCAGCAAATAAAGAAGAAGCAGTTACCAAAGCAAAAGAGCATTTCGCTTCACTTACAGATCACTTAAAAAATCATGGGGTAAGTTTCGTTCTATCAGTAGAAGCTGAATATACTACTTCCCAAAAATTCAAATCTCGGAAAGTGTTAAGTGATGATCGCATTAGTCAGATCGAAAACGGCATCACTCCTATTGGCTCTTATAGCGGATTCAAAATCTCTGAACTGCCAGATCATTACCTTTTATGGTTGGCGGATCAGTATACCGGTCAAGCAAATACGGCGAATGATCGTGTATTTCAAACATTAGCTTCTGTTGCTTTAAATCTTGTACTTGAGCTGAACCTTTTTAACAAAGAAGCAGTAAAAAAAGAGACAACATGCCCTTTAGGTCATGTTGGTGAAAGAATTAAATTTTCTGCACTAATTCAAGAATATGATGTGAGTATTTCTTTCTATGGAAACATTCTCAGTTATACTTTACTGGTCGATGGCAAAATCGTTAAATACCGTGGCTCAAAATTCCTTGGAGCAGTTGGTGACACAATTTGCCTAAAAGCAACCATTGATGAACATCTGAATGTTGAAGATGGTTTGGATATTACTTTTATTAAACGCCCTTCACTTATTTAATAAGGTTTATACATGAAGAAGTACTTAACATATTTGAAAAATAATTCGCCGTTTCAGAATCTTTTTCTAGTCATCGCAACGCTTGCGTGTATTGGAGCAGCTCTTGAATCTAACCTCCAAGCTGTTATTGCATGGTTTTGCGGCTTTGTTATTTTCCTCATGTTTTGCGGCGAGCGTGATCAAAATAAATGGTTACGCGAGCGGTTAAATGAAGCAAGAATGGAACAATATCCTGAAATAAAGAATGAACTCGAACAAATTAACTCAATTAAAAAGTAAAGGTCCAGAACTGTAAAAACAGGAGTTATAAATGCGTGCGATCAATTGGGGACCAACTCATAGCATAACAGAGCTATTTACAGGCTGCTCAGTACTTGATTGTTCCAATCATGGAGGGGTCATTGTGAATCGTGAAACATTACACACTCACACATATTTTGAAAAACTAAAATTGCTTGATCTCTCTAAATTTGAATTAGAATCCGGTGATTACGCATTTGAGCAGGATTGCGATTCAAGTATTGTTCTGGCGTTGTTCCCGAGAGATATTTTGAAATCACATTACGATTACTGCTCCACTGAAAGTGGGTATAAGGAGTTTCTAAATAGTTGCTTAGACATTATCAAAAACTTCAATCCAGAAATTTATTCAGCGATCTTTGAATAAGTCGCTCTATATTTAAATTGACTGCCGACACATGAGAAGATTGGACGATGACAATTACGCACTACTTAACAATACAAACATGTAAACGTGTATTCTTTGATCCCAATTATGGTGTAATGCGGTCTAGCGAACCCCTAATTATTCCTTCATATCTACTCATTGAACCACTTTGTCTTATCGGCATATCAGTTGATAATCTTCCACTTAAATATACCAAATATTGTTATAAGAACGATTCGAGTGTCTCAATTTCTGATTTTTTAAAATCTTTCTGGGAGCGGGAATATAAAATCCATGGGTTTAATTTTGAAAAAATAAAAGGGATACCTGATCTTCTAGTAATAGATCACCGGTGTAGAGAACTAATTCAACCTTGTTTTTATCAATGGCTTGAGACGAATGGAATTAGTTATTCATTCTCAGATAGTAAAAATAGGAAGGCTATCTCCAAATTTTTACAACATCAGGACTATCCGCATACTGGCTTCTATAAAAAAATGACTAGGGACAATTCCTACATTACCTCTCAAGAGCAATATGCATTATCTATTGATGTCCTTAATTCGCAGGAGAATTTTTTCGACTGCATTTTCCCTATAAAAAAACATTTGCCTACGATTAACCTTTACCAAAACTATCGACACAGAATTATTGAAAGTACATTCGCAGCAGATGTAAATCTTAGTTGTATTATTCCATTAGAAAGCAAAGCTGATCGCGCATTAGAGGATGCTTATTGGGTTAAAGCTGATCTTAAAAGTGGTAGCTTTGGCTATCTTCACAACCGTCAGGAACGAGATGAAGCCGATTCAGCTAGATATGAGAAGAAAGCATTCTTAGCTGCGATTAAAGCCCTACCAGAAACACAATGGGATGCCATTTTTACTGACGACCAGATCAGTCTACTAAATGATATTAAGAAGCAAAGATTTAAAGATACGATCAATGTAGATGATGATGAATTCTATGATCTTTGTTCCCGACTAGGGTTACTTGACTTTACCGGACCTGTCACACTTTCATT
The DNA here is from genome assembly GCF_015351505.1 of Acinetobacter sp. SK-43. Classification (NCBI taxonomy): domain Bacteria; kingdom Pseudomonadati; phylum Pseudomonadota; class Gammaproteobacteria; order Moraxellales; family Moraxellaceae; genus Acinetobacter; species Acinetobacter sp. SK-43. The sequence continues at coordinate 151,808 of NZ_JADKPY010000001.1, read as the reverse complement.
CAACGCCTCGAAACTTACTCGAGCAGAAATCATTGAACTCTGGGACCACTATTCATGTGGGGGTGATGTTCAGTTTTCGTGTGAGCTGATATTACCACCGTGGTACTTCACTCGAGATGAAAGAAAATTTAGATGTTTCTACACAGCAAGGGAAGATAACGGAATATTTTTTATTTGCGATCCGGATTCTGCTGCTGCCAAAGCTTTTGATAAAGGTGATTGCTTAAACCACATGCAGACCAATACTTTTCAGGTTAGACAGATACACGAAAAGATAAATATAGACTGTTTTGATGAAATGATACTGAACAACAGGCAGTTTCTCATCTTCTTAGATGAACAGTTAAAGCTGTTCTCAAGAACCATCTTAGACTACAACTACTGATTTTCCCCACCTACGCTATCGCTTTAAAACGGTTGCTAACGCAGCCGTTTTTGTTTTCAGTGGTAAGCATTTGAAAAAAATATTGATACTTTTCCTCCGACTGTTTTTCATTTCACATGTAAATATTAATAAATTCTCATTATAAGTACTTTACTGATACTCAGCAAAAGCTATGAAATAATGGATCAGTCAATCACTAAATTTATAATCTAATATTTCATTAATATTTTATTAATATTAATATCAGACTCTATTATCTCTAAGGCTTTTTGTATGTCATTTACACACCGCGAGCTTTGTGAAATTGGAGCAAATTGGCTCCGGAGCAGCAATTACCATAATTGCAAATCCATCTTAATTGATGGAGGATCATTTGAAGAAAGACCAGATGTTCTTGGGTTCCGTTATCGTAGTCAACCATTTGGATCAGTTTTATTAGAAGCAAAAATTACGAGACAAGACTTTCTAAATGATAAAACGAAACCTCACCGGCAAGATGGTAAAGGTATGGGGAAATGGCGTTACTATATTTGCCCAAAAGGATTGATATTACCAGATGAAGTTCCACCATTATGGGGACTACTTTATGTCAGTGACGCAGGTCGAGTTAAAGTCATTAAAGGAGTCTTTGAATCTAAGGCAACCGCTTACGAAATCAATCAGAGTTATGAAAAATACAAGTTCCCTACTTATGATTTAGAGCTTGAATCAAGGCTTTTAGCTGTAAATTTACAAGGCATGTTATACAACGAAGAAGAAGGATTGGATTTAAAAGAATTAAAAAAACAAAGGGACAAATTTAGAAATAAAGATATAGAGTCAGCCAAAGAAATCTCTAATCTTAAAAGAATGCTGGTGATAGCTCAGCAAAATGAAAATTTTTATCGACAAGAACTGGAAAAGCAACAAATTATGCTTGGTGTAAAAGATGGTGAAATTCAAACTCTAAAACATGATATGGGTGTAGTCACAGGAAATATCGAAATATAAGAGGCAGACCGCTAGTTCAAATCTACCTCTCAACGTAGACCGGTTATTTAAAAGCAGTACTTAGCATATTGCTTTCATAATAATTGCCAAGTTTCAGCATTTGCATCGCCGCTTCTTTAGTGATTTCTGTGATTCGCTGAATGCTTCGGTATTTATAAGCACCAACATCTATACAGCCAACAAATTTTGAATCTATGTAGTCGATTTCATCTTCCTTGACAGTATGCTCTTTTATTGCCTCCATAAGCTCTGTATACGATTCACACGGCGTTGTAATCAAATAGTTTAACTCCACCCACACCTTAGCATGTGATTCAGTCTGCGCAGCCAAAAGAAATACTCTTTCAAAGTCCTCTGTATCTCCGTGACTGACTATTGAGGTAAGACCATCCACCATATAAAATCTGTGATCGGATCGAATTTCACTTATAGTTTCATTATTTTTTGCAAAATCAAAGGCTGAATTAACCATTTCATATCTCCAAAGTTGAGATAAAAATATAACCCCAAACTAAATAAAATAATATTTAATAAGTGTATGTTTTTGATTGTTTTATTATAATTAATTTAATTACAGTATTGTATTTATGCGGTATATATAATATAATTCCAACTATCAAGGAGATGTACATTATGAGTCTTGCTGAAATAAAACTAACTTCAATACAAAAACGTCACTACTTTGCCTGTTACTCCGCTAAAGGAGAAGAACATTTTTATCAAAAACAAATTGCAGATGTCCTTGCATTTTCTTGTCCAATTACCCGCGACAATTGGATAGAAATCACGAATAAGAATGCGGCAAATCTTGGTAAAAGTAATGTAGCATTCAAAGTTCCCGCTCCATTTATTCGCAAATCAATTCTACACCTTGAAAAAGGTGATGAATTTAAGTTTGAGCCTATACAACCAGATAGTATTTTTTACCTTGCTGATCTGGCAGACAAAACCTATTTTTTAACTGAAATTATTAGAAACCCTTAATCATTTGGAGCAAACCGAAATGACAACGATCACCAAATTTGATGTCAATGTTAGTACTTCTACCGTGAATGCACTGCTCCAAAAAGAGCGTGAATTAAAGATTGATTACAAGACAATGGTTGCATGTATGACACCTGATTATTCGGATGTTGTTACTATCCCTCAGCCTACAACTTTCGTTGCCGTACAAGAACTTTTGCCGGCAATGGAGGATAATGATGATTGGTTCGTCAGTCCAACTTGTGTCTTATTGGTTCAGGACTCAACAGGCGAGTTATCGATTGAACAAGGTTTCTTAGCAAAATGGAAAGATGATGATCATTTATTCTGGTATGAAGATGATGTCATTACAAATGTAATTGGTTGGATGCCTTACCCTGACGAAGCTACCAGAGAATCTAAACTTAGTCTTATTAAAAAATTGAAGGAAAGTCGTGTTTCCCAAACAGGAACTTATTGGACTCCCGATCTTTTGGCAGTAAAAGATAATACTCAAACAGAAAATTTTTTGCACATTGGTCAAGGTCTACCTCCTCTATACAAGGAAACAGATTTAACAATTGAAAGTGATGTAGTCATTGTTGAATATGAATACAACACCGTTAATGGAATCTTCACCGGTCTGGCGACCTCCAAACTTGTATTTGACAAAGAAACGCAGCAGCTCGAATGGAATGATACTTTCTCATTTCGTCATGCAAACTCATGCAGAGTATCTCGATGGAAAAAACTGCCACTTGATGTCTTTGCTCAATTTCAGGCTTAGTTCTTAATTTTCCCTATGCTATGCCGAATAGCCAAAATAAAAGGTAATCCTATGTCAAATTCAAAATATGTTTGCCCTGAATGTGGTTCAAGTATTGTCGCTTGGGCTGATCTGGATGCTCAAATTATTTTCAAGGTAAATGAGAGTGGCAACTTAATAAATCAAAGAATCGAGAATTTATTTCAATCAGATGGACGTTGTGGTGTTCAGTGTTCAAAGTGTGACTGGAAGATAGATGATATTTCAGAGGGAGATGATCCATTTTTTGCATTGGCAAACGAAGCTCTGAAACAACAGGAAGTAATTAAGTCATTATCAGCAAAACGCGACTAATTGACTTATCACTTAAGGAGAAAAAAGATATGAGCTTAGATTCAGAGCCATCAATTATCATTAATGGCATACAACTTAGTGAAGCTCAAGCAATGAGCATCCGTGTAGCCATTTCGCACTTTAAGGATGATTTAGAAGAAAAAGGACTCGGTGATGATAAGCTTGGCAAAGCGTTGACATCAGGTTATCTGGAGCGTCTAAGTGAAATCAACGCGATAATTTTTGTTAAGAAATAGATTTGATTCAATAATTTTATAACGGAAATACGGATTAATAAGTTGAATTTAACCTACACATAACAGGTTAATTTTTTTGGAGACTTAAAATGACTACCAACTCACCAATCCCACTCATTGATAAATTAGTAAAAGAAAAAAAATTTGTTCTACTAACTTGGGATGCTCGCTATTCCAGTGGGGCATGGGCTTGTTGTCTGCCTTATCTTAATCAATGTGAAGTTGTTTATGAAGCTTCTGAAGATGGTGATACGCTGATGATCCCTAAAATGGAATATTTACTTAATACTAATTGGCTTCCCCTTATGGATGGCTCATGCGCAATGGATGCCGTGGAAAAGTTAGAGGCTCGTTTAGCTACATTGCCAACTGATTTTCTTGCTGACGATGATTGGGTTTATGCAACTGGTGAAGCCATAAATTATTTAAGTAGAATTGCAAAAAAGTATGAAGATGATGATGGTGGAATAGATGGAAGACTAAAACCTCTACCTATTGACTACAGAGAGATTAAGTTTCCTCAAGGCTTGTCGTGAGAGAACGGTATAGCCAACACTTGTAGAGCCTATAAATATGAAGAAACGATATTTAGTAATACCAAATGCAAAAACCAACCAAGAAGTAAGAACAAAAAATCTGTTCTTTGCTTGGGTTCTTTATAGAATCAAGTTTAAAAAGCAAGCTGTCGTCTGGGATACTGCGGGATGGATTGATCAATCTGAATACAGACCATGGTTACAATGCGGGTATCCTGAAAACTACCCTAGAACTCGATGATACCAAAGGCTTAATTAAGTTGGATACAAATGAGTATATTAAGTTCTATTACCCCTGACATGATTAGAAATCTCACCCTATTCTTTGGGGTTGTTTATATTATTTATGATGGAATTCGTCTGTTCCCAATACTATTTGAAAATCGAATCAGAAATAAGTATTTTAGATTCGCTGAATATCTTTATTATTCGAGTCTAAGAGGCGGTTTACTTATAGTTGTTGCGTTCATTTTATATTATTTTGTTTTAAATCCTTAAGTTATATCTTTTTTGAAACTTATAATTTTCGATTAAAAGACCAAGTAAAACTTGGTCTTTTTCTTTAACTTAAAAAACTTTTCGGAATAACCCCAGAAATTTACTGCTTCCTTGGTGATGTTCGTCATGCCACTTGCAAAGCTGCCTTTGCTTTCTTGCCAATCTTAAACACAGTCATTAAATCCTCACCCCAAGGAACCTCAGTGATTTTCGAATAGAAATTATTCTTATCTGTGATAAATCCCTCTGCTACTTTCATCTGTTTTGTTGCGAACTCGTCATAGGCATACTCGCTACCCCAATATTCTTTATCTGAGTTGCTTAATTCATGCCATTGCACATATAGCGTTTCACAATAATCACTAGGTAAATCGCAAATACGAATCCAAGCGGGATGGGTCTTAATCCAATTCGAAGCATTTTGTGATGCTGTGGTTACACACATAGGCTCACCTGTAGATCGTTAATTATGTCGGACTTTTCTTGGATATATCCGAGCAGCCCTTAAAAATAGTATTTCAATTGAAATCCAACGCCGTGGTTTGTGGAGTCATTCTTTGAAAAGTTGTAGTTGTAAGTCACTTCTGTTGCAACATCTGGAGTAAATTGGTATCCAAACCCAAGTTTAGCAACACCTACATCATCTTTGAGAGATTTGACATCAGGATCAATACGACTAACACCAAGATATGACTTAGCATATAGCCTATTGTATAAATCAGCTTGGAAAGTTAAACCGGCACCATAGGTTTCTACGGTTTTATCGTCTGCTATTTTAGTTTTAAGACCAGAAGCATTTTTGGAGTAAAGCGCAAGTTTGTCTACACTTTGAGACCAGTGAACTTCCAAGCCTAGATAGTCATTAAATTGTATCCCTCCGACTACCCCAACTGTGGTCGCCTTTTTTTCAGCCATATCAAAATCAATTGAAGCAACATCAATACCCAAGTATGGATGCACATCCCACATTGGTCGTGCGTAATACTCATCGTTTGCCAGAGCATTCATTGATATGCCTGCTGCAATGATAGTTGTTATCATTCGCTTGAATTGTGTCATAGCTGATCCTAAATATATTTTTCACTTAGCTGTAAATATTAATTGTATTTATTTAAAAATACAAAGAATATTAATAAATTATTAACTCACTTATTTCTTTTATTTTTTTCAATATTAAGTAAATTCGTGTATGTCTGAGAGACTTGATCATCAGAATATTTTTTAGCTTTTAGCACAAATGCTTCTACCAAAATCATACTCAAGAAAGCAGTAATTACTAACCCAAGTCCAATAAAGGTCATGACCATAGAAAGTACCGGAGTATTATATTTCTCACCTGCCCAATATAAGAAAACCGTTGATCCAATCAGAATCGCTCCAATACCAAAAATCAACCTATAACCATTGATTCTTATAAATTTAATGATTTCATTTCTTTGTTTTTTTATCGATTCCTTTCTCTGATCTTCAAGCCACTTCATCTAATTTGCTCCTAAATTTACCGAAATATTTTATCATAAAATAGAATCAAAATAGCTGATAGCATTTCAATTTAAGCTTAAAATCATATCAATTTTTACAATTAAAAATATTGTAAGTATGTGGTATATTTTATATATTATCTTCAACTATAGTTATTAATGGCAAAATAATGTTTCCATCAACTGCTTCCTCGAATGAAATTGAAAGTAATGATGCTAAAGCTAGAATTTATGCTTTAGTGAATACACTTACTGATCTAAATCCCAATATGCTTGAAATCATTAAGCCTATTGAAGAAAGTAATGCTTTACTCAAAGAAGTTACAGAGGAAATTGATCAACTCAACACTAAAAGCTTATTGATAAAACTTGCATATTTGGCGGTGCTTGAACAACGTCTCCCTGATTTAAAAACAAAAATTGATTCCTATGTATTGCAGCTCCAAAATGCAAAAAATGAAACTACAAATTTATGTGTTGATTATGGGAATGTTATTGAATCATTAAAGAGTTCTGCTCTTGAAATTGATGAGAATGATGCCCTAAAAACTGATGCCTTAGGCATTGTTTCCGTGAACAACTTGAAGTTAAAGAATATTCAAAACCAAATTCAATCAGCATCTTCTCAAATCGAAAATTTAGAGCGTTTTAGAACAGTAACGCTTTACCACCTTTCAGATACGATCAATAACACTAAGACGGATAAAGAACTCCCAATTGTTGATGAAATCCGCCGTGTAATTGATAAATTCAAATCTAGAAAGGATTATTCTCTCAAATCTGCTGTCTTATTTACTATTTTGGTTGTATATAACTTCCTTGCAGACAAGTACCATATTACATACGACTCAACCCAACGTATTGCTCAAAAAGCTGCCTCAAGTAGTTTTGCAAGTACGCATGGCGTAGGAGCACCAATGGTTGCCGCAGGAGGCGTTGGAAATATGTTAGACATATTTTCTAAAGTAGGCACTGTTCTGGGACTTGTTACTGTTCTTTTTGGATTATTTCGCTTCGCTTGGCAAAGAGAAGGTGTTGGCATTTTAGCCATGGGTGTCATGATGGGTGCAACCAGTGTTTTAATTCCCTCACTTATTAAACCTGTGATTGGTCTTGAAGAAACTGAAACCACGTATGTAGAACAAACTGTTAAAGTCACTTACGACTTTTTCAATTTAGGTACTTCTGGAACAATTGTTTATCTTGGCTTTTTAATTTTGTGTGTGCTATATGCATATTTCAAGCAAAAAGAAATCAAAAAATATTCAACGGTAGTGAATGTACTTGAGAAAAGTCCGGAGCTAAATATCGATCAAAAAGCATCAGAACTGGTAAGTAATGAAGCGTAAAAAGGAAGACGTAATGAATCCTAAGAAATTTTTTGCCTGTATATCCCTGCCAATTATTTTACTAGCAGGGTGTGGTCAAAAGCAAAACGAAGCTACTATCTTTAAATCAACGGATTACGCCGTGTTAGATGAGCTAAAACAATCTTTATCTCAAGAATACTCTTTTAGAGAATATGTTGATGAAACACTTGGATTTAAAAAATTTACATTTATGACTTTTGTCGGTGACAACTCACCATACACCCAGATCGCCTTGGAATGTATACATGAAGGCGCACTCAAGATTAAACCTAAAGAATCACAGTATGATTTAGAGCGATTTGAAAAAAATAAAGAACTGTCTACATGTATTCAGGTTGTCGTTGATCGCCCTGTATCCATCGATACCATTCTATACAACGATATATTAGGTTTAAATTCTGTAGATAAGGATCAAACTTTAAAAAACCTGATTACAGAAGCTAAGAAAGATAATATTCTAACAATTCGTGAGTATTTGCGGATTGGCATATTAACTTATCAAAAATATAAGGAAGAAAATCAAAAAAGAAATAAACCGGTAGAAACTACCAATATTGATAAAGCCATGGATAAGCTAACACCCTACATAAGTGACCAAGCTAAGGATAGTATCAACACGATTGTAAATGAAAAAGAATGATCCCGTAAAATTGTCTTGCCTAACTTTCACGTTGGGCAATTTGTTCTTTATTACAAGGAATTGAGTTTTTATGAAAAAAAACATACAGCTAGTTTGTGAATTAAAGCAATTTGATAAAGAGGCAAAAAATAAAATATTTATCCTCTACCCGACTGAATATAAACATGCTCCAAATGGTTCATTAATCACCCTGTTTCATTCACATCAAGAATGCCATTTTTCCAAGAACAAAGGTGAGCATATTAATTTTTTTGCTGCGACAAGTTTTTTATACAGCTCACCAAATGACTTCAATAGGTTCTTATCAGTACTCAGTACAGCTCTTAAAGAAATCATAAACTCGATTGACTTAGATACTTTCCAAATCACTGTCGTACCAAACAATGCTGATTACTCGATAACGATGAGTAAATAAATCAAAGGACTGCTACGCCGGTGCTTTCGCACCTCATAGATGGTGTATTCATTCATCATAAATATGAAACTATTTGTATTTCCTACCGGCTTACAGCTACGCTCGTTTATGGGCATCAGTCCGTAAATTTTAAAAAAATAGTTTATTTAATATAAAGTATTGCACTTATGCGGTATATATTTTATAATATCAACATCAACTTTGGTTATTTTGGTGTTTAAATGGAAAAACAAAGACCAGTAAAGCGTGTGGATTCAGCAGATAATACAAAACAACAGGTATATGATCACCCTGCTTTTGGCATTATCCGTGTTCACAGTTGCCATGGTGGTAGTCAAACCCTCCTTGGTTCTGATTTAAAACATAATGATTATCTGACATTGGAAATTGTGCCGGCTGAACTCCACCGATCTTATGGTGAGAATCTGGTGTATGGTTCTAGGAAGCCTATTATCAAAGTTGCTTTAACTCATAGTAGTTTTCATGCAATGGCTCAATCCATTGGTAATAGCCAAGGTATACCTGTAACAATCCAGTATGCACCTTCAACACTAAACAATGACGTTGTAATGTTCCCAAGTATCGATCCCCTCGATAGTTCATTGGATATGTCTAAAGATGAACTAGAACAGTCTGTTAAAAAGCATGTTGATAATGCACTTCAAGCTATTGCAACCTTAAGAGAATTAGCACAATCCAAAAAAACTGGTAAAGCCTTACTTGAGCAAATCGAAACTGCTGAGAATCAAATTCGACTATTACCCACTAATCTAAAATCGAGCCTAGATTTTGCAAAGGAATCTTTGGATAAAACAGCCGATGAAGTTCAAGCAAATACCGAAGCCGCCATCAAACTTAGATTAACTGCATTGGGATTGGAGTCATTAGGAGGTGATTCTTCCAAACTGCTTCAAATCGATGCACCCTCAGATCAACCCTTAAGTGAAAATCAGTAGATTTTGAATCAGACATAAAACTTTTTTAAATTAAGCGAGAATACGATGAACGATTATCAAGTTAGTATGAAAAGCAACAACACGCTCTCTGTTGAAGAATTTGAAAATTTGGACTTAAAAACCTTAGGGCTATCTAAAGAAGATTTCTCGAAAGTTGTTGAAGCAAAGGGTGAACTTGCAGTTATAAATAATACTGCGGTCGCAGAGTACGGTAAAAATATTGCTACAAAAACTGCAACCTATACAGATGAACTATTAGATTTAGTCAAAAATAAAGACCTAGACGAAACAGGCAAAAAACTGAATGAAGTTGTTAATGTAGCTCAACAACTTAATACCAAAAATTTTCTCAATGATAGCCCTAAAGGTGTAATTGGATTTATCTTTTCAAAGATTAAAGGTGCCAAACAAAATATACAGCAACAGTTCAATACCACTAAGGAGCAAATGGATGTTTTGGTTAGTGAAGTCGAAGCTTCACAAGCCGGATTAAAAAATCGTGTTACCCTTCTGGATAATATGTATGAGGGTGTTCAGGAAGAATATAAAACATTAGGCGTATATGTGGCTGCGGGGAAGCTGCGGTATAACGATATTCAAGATCAGATCAAGGAACTAACAGAACAAGAACAAACGCCAAGTATTGTTCAAGAAATTTATGACCTAAACCATGCTGCAAATAATCTGGAAAAGCGTGTACATGATCTAACTCTTTTACAACAGTCCGCTATCCAGACATTGCCAATGATTCGAATTATCCAATCTAACAATAATATGTTGGTGGATAAATTCTATGCAATTAAGAATATTACTTTGCCCGCATGGAAAAACCAAATAAGTCTAGCTCTTTCGTTGAATGAACAAAAGAATAGCGTTGCCCTTGCCAATAACATCGATAATGCTACAAATGAGTTATTGCGCCGTAATGCGGACTTGCTGCATACCAACTCGGTTCAGACGGCAAAAGCGAATCAACGCTCTGTGATTGATGTTGAGACTCTTGAGCATGTTCAAAATACATTAATTAAAACTGTCAACGATGTTATTCAAATCCAAAAAGAAGGTGTGGCAGAGCGAGACAAGGCAGCTATCCGACTGAAAGATATGCAAGGTAAATTGAACAACCTTATGATTGGAAATAAAAATTAAATATTTGTTAAATTATCAAGCTCACTACGGTGGGCTTTTTTATTATCTAAATATTATTAACAAAAAAACATTAATTTAATATTTGCATTATCAAATAATATAAATTAGGATAAAAATATAAGGGGTTTATTGTTTTTTAATATTTTCCGCCCCCCTAACCCCTGTCCTCTCCCCAATAAAGAGGACTTTTTACTCTGCTCAGGCAGAGTTTTTTTTTGCTCGCTTACGCTAAAACATATTTGCTGACGCAAATTTGTATTGTTCAACAGAGAAAAAGAGCGAAAATCACAACAATAAAATCACATAATAGTATTGTCATTATGCGGTATATATTGTATAATTTAATCTCAACTTTGGAGATGTAAACCATGATTAAAACCCTTATCGATCAATCTTTTCCTCTTGTTATGTTAGATCAAGAACAAATCCAAAATAGAGTTTATTTAGGTGACGTTGAAAAAAATATTGAAATTTTTAATGCCTTACTAAAAGGTAAAAAAGCCATTAATGAGCTTATCCCCAACCATCTTGAAAATCTTAATAAATGCTGTCGAGCCATCAGTTCAATCATTCAACGTGATGATTTTCAAATTTTCAGTTTTGAAAATGAAATTCGCTCTGGCTTCCCTTTTTTAATGCTAGATAATTACCCACTCGAAGATTGTGTAATTTCCAACCGAATGAATTATGCAACGGAAAAATTAACTCATATTGAAGCATCTATGGCAATTAACGCCATGAGTTATTGCTATCTGTGTGAAAGCACTGAAAATGAAATTGAAGCTGAATTTTCAGCTTTCATGCTTGATTTTATTAAAATTTTAGCTAGTCATAATTATGAGACTGAATGTTTCAATTCTAGTGGATTTTACAATATTATTGACTAAATCTAAGGCATTATAAGTATTAACTTATAATGCCTTAGCCGCCGCCGCTGACGCTATATAAACCTGCTAACGCAGGTTTATATTGTGTATTCACCGTGTTAGCGGTCCTAATCTAATTTTAGTATGTTCATAATTCACTCATGCAAAATATTCATGATTTTAAAAGCAATGAATTTGCCGATCGGCAACTTTGGAATTACTGGAACCACTATTCTTGAATGAAAATTGAGGCTTAAATGAGAGATATTACGAAGAAGATATTAGAGCTTAATATAATCAAGACAATCTCTGTCTCCCCTTCCACGTCTAATCATTGGGAAGATTCGGATGACATTACAATTTTAGCAAGCTCCCATGGCGAATTGATATTGAGTATATGTGGCATCAGTAATGAATCTGATGAAATTTGCGTTAGCCTTAATGTGAATGAACTAGACTCGGAGGGTGATATTTATTTGAATAATGATCTGTGGCGTTTGTATGGAAATGAGTTAGAAATATTAGAAAAAATCGAAAAAACAAATTGGAATTTAAATGACCAATTGGGTCCATATTTACATTTATTCTTTTAAAATATTTTTATAATTTAACAACAAGTTATAAAAGTCTTTATAGAAAAAAGCCTGCTATTAGTTAAACAGGCTTAAATCAGAACATAGCTAGTTTCATTTTAATGTAGCTGCGTCTTGTCTGGCTCATCAAATAAAGCTATATATTCCTCTACCTTTCTTTTGACTGCATCAATGAACTGAGGTGTTCCAATATACTTAATTACCTCAGTTCTAATTTGCTCTTTAGTAAATCCCAAGCTTTTTAGCTCTTGTGCATAATCAATTGCAATGGTATCCGCCACATCTTTCACCATTTGTTCACTTTTACGAAGATTCTCGCACATATACCATAACTCCTAATTATATTTCCATACCGCTAAGCCATTCAATAAAATTGAATTTGACTTAAATTGGTAAGGCAAAGCATCTAGTAGCTCACTATCGCTAAGGTTTGCAATTTGCTCGCTACCTAAACCATCGATCGAACCCTGATTATTTTCACAAAATGCAATAGCTAGGGCTTTTAAAAGACTATCAACCAAATACTCTTTTGAAGTACCTGTATAAGATGGTCCAAACACCGAAATGGGACGGCATACATGATTTCTTTGGTTATCATTCAAGATGCAAATTTTTTCCATTTTTTTGCAAGATTGATCATTCATAAAAATCACCTTTTAAATAAAAAGACAAATTAATATTTGAATAGAAATTAATCTTTGGCTTTAAAAAAATGAAATACTAAACATACCGCATATTTACCATATATATAGCAAATATGCTATACGCAATTTTTATCAGCCACCCTCTTAAATAGACTGATGATTGTAAACTTTGATTGTGCGATTGAATGTAGAGTTGCAACCACAAACCCATTATTTATAAGGATTAAATGCTTTTCATTGTTCCAATGATATTCCTCAATATCACCACAAGCCCGAATTGCTTCCATGATAGAAATCTCATTAATTTCTTTAGTAGATGCATAAAACACATGTGTTTCTCTTGTTGCATCAAAATTGAAATTATTGGTTTCTTTCATAGCTTATAATCCTGAAAAACCCAAGTTATTAACCATCTTTCTATATTATTAATTATACAACATATACCACAAACAATAAAATTTATTTGGCTATTTTAAGCTTAAAATTACATAATTTAACAATTCACAATCCCCCTCAAAGCCTTTAATAGCAATGGTTTCAGAAATATAAATTACATAAACTCACACAACGCCGACTGCTGCGCCATTTTTTCCAACCTTTAATGCTGTTAATATTCACAATACTTTTTAAATTTATTTTTATATTTACCTCTAAAAAGTATTGTATATTGCGGTATATATTGATAAGATGTTTAAACAGATTCAGGTTTTGTTGGTTGACCAACACCAGTTAGTCCCTTTCTCACCAAAGTTGATATGAATAGAGAAAGGGCGTTACAAAGGAGTAAATAACTCCAACTTTTGAATACCTCCCGCACTCAGTGTCGGGAGTTTTTTTTGCTTAAAATAATGATGAAAAAACATAAAATATTTAATTATAATATTGCATATTTGCGGTATATATTTTATAATAAGCCATCATCTTTGGAATCTCTAGCTATGAAAAACCAAGAATTAGAAGTTTTAAATTTTAACGATAAAAGCAATACGGAATCTAATGAAAAAGTAGAGATTATTGAAGATTCAAATGTATTGAAAGAAGGTATGTTTGCCGTACTAAAAAAACTTCATCGTGAATTACATTATGATCTGGGCGCGGTTTTATTAATTCAGGAATTGAAATTTGCTGATAATAATTTGCATTCGGTGCATGTCCGGCACCACCCAAAATATGGAAAAAGTACAGTTGGTTTTTTACTCCACGAGTTTTATCAATATTTTGATGTTATTACTCAAGCTGAGGGTGAGAAAGTCCGAGAAAAAGAGATCGAAGATTTAAAGATTCTTATCGGTCATAAGGAAAAGGATGTTCAGGAATACCGTGACAATCCAAAAAAATTACAAGCATTAGCTCTGTCAATCTATTCTAAACGAATTGGAAGCCCTGCCACACCAAAAGTTATTCAAACAGATAATATTGCTAATCTTTTGGGTCAAACCAATGCTGTAGAGCAAATTCACTTGCTTAAGAGCCAAGCAAATATGTTTGCTGATGTTGCAAAGATTCAAGCTGACATAATCACTGAAAAGGTGAATGAACTTCAAACCTTAATGAATGAACTTACCCCATTCATGGTTGAGCGTTATGCAACAACTCTGGCATCGACCAAGGAAGCTCAAGATACTATCAAAGAAGTTAACGATGGCATTGCCACATTATCCTTATACACGGGTGAGGGTGTCGAGGTTTACGAGGTAAAAAAAGGTGTTGAGGCACCACAGCACATCCCTCTTACGCTTGTGCAGGACAGAATTCTTTGTGATGTAGAGTTGGCTTATTTCAATGACGAATCCTCAGCCTACTTGGACGTTGATAACGTTTACGACCGATTCTTCAAGGTATTGGCAGATAATCCACAATTAGTTAATCAAATTTTTCCTACAGAGCGGTGTATTTGTGTTGCCGCAATTCGAGAGTCTTATATCGATTACAAGGATAAACTTTGGAACATCATCATGAATAAGCTTAACAAGGAGACATTCTTGTTAGTCAGAAATGGTGAGAATATTAGTGTTGTTTACTCCCCTATCGGCACTCATTTAGCTGCTAAAAATTTATTCCCGTCAAAAGATATTTTAGATAAATGCTTTCTTACCCGTGACGGTGAAATGGACATCAACGTAGATAACTTAAAATACTCGGATGCCTTAAGCGAAATAGACCGGATTACTCTGCACTATAAACGCTTTCTAATTTTAATTGCCGGCTTGCAACATCGTTTAAATATTTTAGGTCAATTCTACCCAGACAACGAAACTTTTGAAATTTTCTTTCCTCATTTCCAGAATAAGTATTTCAATTTCATTCATGATCAAGATGGGTCTGGGATGTTGGCTGATTTGGATGAATTGTCTTTATATGGCTATGTCAGAGAGCAAAATAGTAAGTTAGCCAAAGGTTCTACTCTCATTTGCCGCACGAACAATATGGTAAGTAAAGAGGCTGCACCTTATTGTTGGACATATTCATGGCTTCGAGGGCGTGACTCTGATGCACTTACCCGCCCGCCAGTAAATGCTTATGAAATTGTTAAGGTTGAGCAAGATAAAGATGGATTTTTTGTTCGCTTTCCTGTTAATTCGGGATACACGAAACGATCACCTTTAGCAAAAGTGCGCATTGACGAAGGCGGTTCAGAAATAAGTTATTTAGTACTCGATAATTTAAGCATTGAACGCTTGGAAAATTATATATCGAAGCGTAAATACCGCCAATTCTATTTGGATTACATGGGTTTATTTAAAGGTGCTAAAGCTTATATTAAAGATTTTGTGTCTAGTAATTCCAAACAGTTTAATTACTACTTAAATGCAGTTCAGCAAAATATAGATCATGGTAAAAGCCCATTAGAAATTAATGAGCTAGTGATGACTGTAATCAATTTCTTTAGTGCCAAGGTAGATCAATCGACCATTTTGAATCTATTACACCAGATGCTTTCTTTGGAGAGTACACAACGCATTCAGGCTCAATTTTCTGATATAAATTTTGTAAAAGATGAAAATTATTTGATCGGGACTAAAGCGATAGCAATCACTATTGATCGTTCTGGAAACCAATACATCTACGCATCATTGCCGGATGATCTTGGGATTCCTGCGCTCAACAAAATCGAAAAAGACTATTGGGTATATCGTTGCCCAATAAAAACCATTAAAAAGGGTCAGGTCAAACTTGATAAAGCCGAGGTTGTTTCGATTTTAGACCATATACGTGATGAGTTGGTCTTGAATAAAATCAACAATGACTTATACGAGTATTATTATTCTATTGGTGCAACCTATCGACAAAAAGTTATTTCTGATGGTAAGGGAACTATGTCTTACCCTAAGCTGTTTGATTCATACGCTATTAAAAGTGAATTTTTAGAAAATATGGAATTTTCTAAACAATTTATAATTGCCTTGTTCTCTAACACACTCACTAGAGAATTAGTAAACACCTTACAAGATAAAATTCGTGCTGAACGTCAAAGATTTGAAAACAGCAGATTTGACTCATGGTCAACTACTGACTCAAAAGAATTGACTTTATGCTTACCATTTGTTGTTTTTAAACGTAGCTCAATTGGTTCAATCTGCTTAAAAGATGGGATTACTTGGTTAGACGGTTTAGCAGAACGCTACTCTAAGAGTGATAAAGAAATCATAGATCAGGATAATTTATCCCAGATTATTGGAGTGATAGAAAGAAATTCGTCTTTCAATCATTCTAACAGGCTTTTTACTAAGGTTTTAGAAAAAGAGAGTCATTGGGATTCATTCACGGCTAAAAATGCCCTAAACAATCAATATGAACATTCTATTAAACTTTTATCTTATGTTTTGCATTCTTCCGCAAAAGAGTTAATGAAAGAAGATCGTTTCCATGACAGCTCTACACTAGATGTAAAAAGTGCAATCCGGTTTTGTGTCTTTGATGAAGAAGCCATGGTTACTTTTACTCCGTCATTAGATGCAGAAATAAATAATCCGCATCTTACAGAAACATTGACTGTAATTAAGGCGTATAGATTTGAAGAATTGGTACGTAAAGGCAGCAATACGCTTTCCCACAAAAAACATTTTTATATCGGAGCTGAACCCTACCTTTCTCAATACATTGAGGCTGTAACTAAAGAGGTCCAAGAACAGTTCGCTAATCTATCGGGTAATTTATCTGGAGAGTTACGGTGGGCAAGATATGAGCATCACTATATTTGCTCCGCCGGTGATTTCGAAAAATTTAAGGAATACACACTTACCAGTCGTTATGAGGGCGTAGGAGAAGATCAGTATAAGCAGGTAGAAAACCACATTTACAAAATGGTAAAGGAGATAAAATAATGTCTGACATCAATGAACTAAAAAATATTCTGAACTGCAACGTTGTTGAACCTGAGGGTTTTAAACCCAAAAATGATGAGCAGGACATCGAAAAAATGCGTTCTTTATTCAATACATTTGATGAGCTTGATTATAAATTTAACAAGTACGATGAAAAAACGATCGAAAGTATTCAACGTAATAGAGATCATAATACAGCTTATTTTTATGAATACCATCGCGTGCCTCAGAATGGTGAAATGCATTCAACATTAGCGCGTTGGCGGTACCAGAATGATGAAGTTTACAAACGTTTTATGTTTTGGCGTTTTTTACAAAATTGATTCTCTCAATGCCCATGTGTACTCACAATGGGCTTTTATTTTTAGAGATAAAAATATGGAAAAACAAGAAGCAAATAAGATTATCATTTCTTATGGCGGGTTAGAAGAAGCAAAAGCCTATATGAAACGATGGTTTCAACTTAGTAAAATTTGCAAAAACACCAGTGCGCAAAGCTATGTTACCGGTTCAATGAAGCAATTGAATGATGCTATAGCTGAGTATGAAAATACTGATTAAATTATAACGGCAAGCCTTAAAATCGTGCGAGGTTTTATGAAAAATTTAGAATCTGAGTGTTTTACAATATCAAGGCTACGTGAGGAATTTAAACTACGCCCCCAAAAGGATGCCCCGATTGCACGCACATATAAAAACTCTTACGGAACTATTTGCAAGATGTATTTTAAAGCCGATTGTGTACCGCTATTGACTCGCAGCGCAAGACCATCACCAAAACAAGTACAAGCTAGAAAAGCGTTCATATTGAGGAATAAATTAAAAAGTAAAAAAATGATTGCCTGCCGCAAAGCTTTTGAACTTTTATTGCTCAACCCTGTATTTTTAGATACTGAGACAACTGGCTTAAATGATAATGATCAAGTTATAGAAATTGGTGTAATTGACTCATTCGGGAATAAACAATTCGAAAGCCGGATTAAACCCACTGTTGGTATCAAACAGCGTGCATTTGAGGTCCACGGCATTTCTGATCAGGACCTTCTAACAGCTCCAACTTGGCTTGAGATCGCTTCGGAGCTTGAATCAGTATTATCTAATCGTATTTGTATTATCTTCAATTCAAAGTTTGATAGTCGGTTACTTAACCAAACAGCAAAAGCCTTTGAGGATGGATTCGAGTGGTGGAAAACTGTAGAACTACATTGTGCTATGAAATTAGCCGCCCAATGTTTTGGCTCTACTAATAAATATGGCAGTATTTCGTTAGCAGCCGCTTTAGATCAGGCTAATGTAGTTTATTCTGGAGCAGCTCATAATGCCTTGGTTGATGCTCAAGCAACTGTCGATCTTTTCAGAGCGATGGCACAATACTATATTGAGTTAATTGAAGAAAAATTGAAAATTAAAATTGATGATGAAGATAAAAGGCAAGCTTGGAAAATTGGGCGAGATAGTAAAATTGGTGGCATAGGCTTTGAAGAAGCAACTACTATGTTTGGCACCACCTATAGCCAAAATCAACTATACCAATATTTTATTGCCGGCTTTAATGGTGAGGAATGTCCTCAATTAACTTCATAGCAGAGTGCGTAGTAATCATTTTTCTTCATCTCGCCGATCGCTAACGCTTAACATAGCTGACGCTAATAAATGGCAGTCGTGGATTAAGAACACGCGGTTTATGATTATTTAAGGTTCAAATACATCCCACATATCAGAAATCAAACAATTTAAAAGCGTCACAAATTGACGTTAAACCAATGTTAAATATAAATATTTCAAAAAAAACAAATATAATAACTACTCATCAACTTTGGATTAAACATTATGTACCCATTATCGAATTTATACAGAATTTTATCAAAATGCATCGTTAAAGGAGCTTCTTTAGATGAAGCTACAGAGCCTAAGAATGTTGCTTTTGACCTGTTAGAGTTTATTGAAGATAGTAATAACGAAATCTATCATGCACTCAATTACAAGTTATGTTTTGAAGAAAATAGCTTAAAAAAGTTGTTTAAAAATGAAGATCAACACCTTCCCCAGATTAAGATTTTAGTATTTAACTGTCACCACATTTACCGCGAGGATGTTGAAAGAATCATTAGTTATAAGTTTGATGCTTTAACTGATACGATTTTGTTTGAATATGATGATGGTGAAATGTTCAGTTTACGTCTCAATCACCTCGACCAATACGAGGAAAAGGCAGTTGAGATGTTTAATATCAAAGACTTCCTAGCTAATTTGGAAGAAAATATATTTATAGATAACCATTGGATAACAGCTTTGTTATCTGGTCCAGTTGAGGAAGGTCTTAAACCGGATCAAGAATTTATGCATCAATTCAGAGTGCATCTTGGTTAACGTCTAAGAAGTGAATACAACATGGACCTTTCCTTTCGAATATCAGATTCATGAAAGAACGGGTCCTTTGTTTTATACGTTTCTGGTGTGCTAGTGCCACAATAGATATTACCTTGTAGAAAACGTACTACCTCTATTTTCCCCTTCTCATTAATTTCAAGAATTCCCCATTTTTCAGGCACCTTAGCAAGATCAAGAATGCCCTTAGGTGCCAAATAAAGTCTATAATTCCCAAGACTACTACACAGTCCTTGACGTTCCGGTTTTTTAAAATCTGATAGGAAGTCTGCTCGGCTTGCCTTACATTCGATGAGAAAACTCGTATCCGATCTAAAGCCAAGAACATCAGGTATTTCTCGACTGCCACTACATCTAATTTCTTGAGCTATTACAGGGCATTTAATCACTTGTTTCAGCCATTTTGCGCCGATCTGTACTACTTCTTGATGCGTGTATTGATATTCGTTCATTTCTAAACTCTAAACTTGGTTTATGGTCATTCAGATTGATAATCTGAGACTTATTTTCAATCATAAAAATTATAGTGATTTAAAACAAATAATTCAAATTATAATATTGCATTTTTGCGGTATATATATTAAAATTTAGACAAATTTGAGGACTTATAAAATGCAAAATTCATTCGAATATGGTTCAACCCGAGTCAAACCACAAAGATTTGGGGATTGGGTTATTGAAGAATTCACTGTTAGTGAAGATGAGGCAAAGTTTTATAATATGCGTCAAGCTTTTCAAGGCAAACACAGTGAAATGATTACTGCGGGCAAATTTTTACGTCTCATGCAAGTAAGCACAGGCTATACCGTAATGAGCAATACGCCAATGGAATTGAAAAGTAACGAGATAGCGTTCAAAAATGCACGAGGATCAGTTTTGATTGCCGGCTTAGGTATGGGGATGATCTTAGAAGCAATGCTCACCAAGTCAGAAGTTACCCATATTCGTATAATTGAAGCTGACATGGCAATCATTCAATATGTCGGAAATTTTTTCAAAGACGATCCAAGAGTGGAAATAATTCATGGAGATATTCATGAGTATGAGCCTGCCTCGGATGAACAATACGACTATATTTGGATCGATATTTGGGATGACATAGATGTGCGGAATATTGAACAAATGGCTGAGCTAAATGAACGTTTCAGTAATCATTGTATCAATATGAATCTATGGAGCATGGACCTTTTGGGATGTGAACCCGAAGATTATTACAAAATCGCTATGTAAAAGTTATAACCTCAGATATGAATATACTATTTCCTAATAACTCGATCGAAAATTAGGAAATAGTTATTTATAAGGAATTGTTTTTAAATATTTTTTCAAGAATAGTACATAGTATAAGGTCTTTACGTCAAAGCTATGCAAAGTATGGAGATCGGAAATAATGACTAAACAAATATGTTGTCCCCTTTGCCAGTCAAGTTTGATGTATGGTGTAGAGACTATCTTTATGAATTTACGGTTTGTTGACCCCAAAACCGGAAATTTAAAAAAAAGGGTAATCAAACGGCAAAATTTAAACATGGATGAAAATGCTTATCTAGTTTGTAGTAATAAGGATTGTGACTGGATAGAAGCAGAAATGAGCGACTGGAATGAAAGTGTTTCGCCATTGTTTAATGCTTGTAATCAGGATGAAGTAACAGAATTTAAAAAGTCTTTACGAAATGATTGAATTGAAAACTGCCTTTCCGACTTTTTGAATAATTTTTTTGTTATTAGGTATATATTTTTTACATATCCAATATCTTTTATTGAATGATAAATTCACTTTTTATAATATTAAAATTATGTTATTTTTTAAGCAATGATAAATATAAATTTATTTATTCTAAGAGATAATTAATGTTTGATTAAATATTTTATTAATTTAATAATAAACATTAATTTAATATTTTATTATATTTATATATCCTTATTTTGCTTGTCTCCTTGCTGCTCCAGACCCTTTTTGGGAATATAGTAGAATATATAGAATATGAGAGTATATGTTAGAATATGAGCGTTTTTTTATTTTTTAAATTCAAAGCTTTAATTTAACTTTGGCACACACAATAGCTTCTGTAGCACACATGATAGCTATTTTCACACACATAATAGCTCTGGTGGAACACATAACGGCTACTTTCACACACATGATACCTACCAAACACACATGATACCTACTTTCATCCACAGGTTTATCCACAGGCAATTGGATTTAATAGTTAGTATGAATTTGTTTGTAGCTATTTTATTCTTATTTAGAGTTAATGTCCAAAACTTTGAATTTTTTTTAGCCAATTTAATTTTTAGTCGATTAAAACTAGACAGCTCAGTCTGATTATTTTTTACCAAAATTTGATTTTAACTTTGGATTATAAGAATCACGCCGTTAAAATCACCTCTAAAACACACATTATAGCTACTCTAATAATCAAGTTTTAGGTGAAACACACATCATCGCTACCAAATAAGCATTATTTTTGGTCATAAACACACATAATACCTACTTTTAACTAATTCTTTTATCAGTTGACACACATCATACCTACTTTGCGGTTCTACAAGTTCTGGAGAAAACACATGATACCTACCAAATGTTGTAAAAATTTGCTGTTCGGCACACACAATACCTACTTTTAAAGCCACTTTTCAGGGGTTAAAACACATAATAGCTACTTTTTAGGGTTACTTTTAAAGGAATGCACACATAATACCTACTTTTAATGATTCTAATTAGGCTTAAACACACGCCATACCTACCAAACTTTGAAATTTGCTGATCTCGCACACATAATACCTACCTATCTTTATTGATTTGAGAAATGGAAATTAAAACTTAAAATTATGATTTATCGATAAAAATATTTATTCACACATGATACCTACCCAAAATTTAAAATTTGATTCTGGGCACACATGATGCCTACTTTTTAGAAAAAAAGAGAATAAAACACACATAATACCTACCGAATTCGGTCATTTTTAATTTAAAAAACACATAATACCTACTGGAATGAATTATTTTTTAGTACATCACACACAATACCTACTTTTTTTAAATTTTTTGTGTGGCTTACATCCGAAAAATTTTAAAAGTAGCGAAATACGTTTAAAGATTATTCAAAACTTAACAATATCTTGAGGATTCACACACTTCTGTTCCATTATTTTTGATAAATTCACACAGATTTGTGAACTTATAACTTCTTTAAAAACATATATTTAAATTAAAGTGCTTGTTATTTAGTGAAAGTTATTTTATTTTTTATAAAATTCTTCAAATAACGTAACTGGCTGCTTAATAATATGAGTGATCCAAATTCAAATGCTATTATGAAACCGGTTCGGGAACATGATGTTGTTTCCACGCTAAGTTCAATGCCCTCTGCTTCTTATAATCTTGATATTAATCTTGAGAAGTTGATGTACTGTGCAATAACTATCATTCATAAGCACGAAATGGATAACAAAGAAGATTTCAATCCTAAAGATAAAGTCTCAATCACTGCCGAAAACTTCTATCAACTCCTATATGACGATACAACAACTAAAGGTTCACCTCATAATTTGACAGCAGAGGAATCAAGGACCAGAAAAACACGTATGCAAAATGTCCATAGAATCATGGAACGTGCTTATGAGCGGTTTACATCAAGTCCAGTAATGTTGGTTAAGGTGGATGGTAGTGAGGTACCAGAAAAAGTAACGATGATCCTTAAACTTCATTATGAACCGAAGTCCAAAGTTTTCAGCATTCAATTTGCAGAAGAATTCTTTAAGTTTTTTTATAATTTGTTGAAATTTAAAAATAACAGCTTTAATCGTCATGAATTGAAGCAGATCATGAAAATGAGTTCGTACTATTCGCTCCGGCTGTATCGTATTTTCAACAGTCAAATTTGGAGAACAAATAGACTCGTTTTCACCTATGACGAGCTAAGACGTATGTTTATGAAGGAGAATCAGTACAAGCAGCATATCCACTTTAAAACTAGAATCATTGAACCGGCGATAGAGGAAATTAATACCCTTACAAATATCAAGGTAGAACATAAATTTCTTAAAACAAGCGGTAATAGCATTGATGCTGTCGAATTTACTTTCGAATTTAAGCAAAATGACATTAATACACGAATGGCGAAGGCACTTGAAAAATTAAAAATTTCTTACGCCAAAAAAGCAATTCCGTGGTCTGATGATCTTTCGCATTTTCGCCATCCCGATCGAAAAAATCATTTCACACCTCCTACGTCTTTGAAGCCTAGACAAATTAAGTTCTTAATCAGTTCCGAGGTATTCATGAATGATTACGGAGAACATTTCTTAGGTACTTTCGATGACAATACTGCCAAAGTCATTATGAAGGCTTTACTCACGGAAAACTTAGCTCTTGTAAACTCTAAAAAACCAATCGACTTAGACTATTATTTTGCGCTTAATTATCAGCAAAAACTTGAAAACAACGAGGAAGGAAGTGAGGATGATGAAAACGATGATTCAGACGATTCAATTGATTTAGAAGAAAATACAGATAGCTAAATCGTTGCTGAGTATAAGAATATGCGTATAGGTAAAATCCAAAGAGCAATCTTAAATTGGGTCGGCAATAATCGAATTTTTATTGGTGCCACATCTGAGCGTCCAGATTCTCTTAAAGGTTATACATTGGACGAAATACAACCCTCTTTGAACAAATTGATTGAACGAAATTTGCTTATTTCTTCTAAACACGGCTTTTATGAAAAGTCTGTAAAGGGAAAGCAACTTAAAATTTAACATTTTTCAAAAATTATTCTAAGCGGTCAAACTTATGCATCAGCTCGAAAGATTATCCGAAATGGATCAGAAAAGATTACAGGCTAAATTGTATGGAAACATAAAAAAAGGACGTTTTTTCTTATTCACTGGAATAGCTTTACCAACAATGTTTATTACATCTCAGTTGATTGTAAAGTCCTTTCTATCTGACCCCTCTTTCATGGAATATCTACAAGCAAATCAATTTGTTTTTGACTTAATTTTGTTCGTTAGTCGATATGAAACATACTTTTTTATTTTTGCTGTTTTATATGCGTTAATAACATTATATCGCGGCTACTTGGTAATAAAAACCTCAAGAGAGCAACTTTTATTGATAGATATAGTTCAGAAGAAAAATATTGCCGATCTTACCGGAAAGGACTTTGATCTCCTCACTGAACTGGACAAACATCGTTTAGCAAAGTATTTAATCATAGAAAAACAAAAAGAAAATCAACTTAAAGAAGAAAAATTTGAAGAAGAATGGAAGAATTTGGATGGTAGAAGTCAACCATACCTTTTCTCTGGAGTGTCATTAGATTTTATTTTTATGGCAATATCAGGGTGTTTACTAGGGACGATGATTCTGGAGTCACTATATCAATCCGCTGAAAAATCAACTGGTATATGGATTATTTTTTATGGTCTGATAGCTGTAATGATTTCAACTATCATTTTGGTCTCATTCCATACTTATTTTGCAATTAAAGGATCGCCAGTTCCAATAGAGGAAGATAAGACACCTAGATACCCCCCTGCCCGACTTAAGTTCTTTTCTACGCTTGGCTCTTTACTCTTTTTGATCATTGACGGTTTAATAATATTTACCGGCGTAAAATTGTTTATGAGAGATGCTCTTGATCCAGTTAGTGCTATACAGCTCACATTTGCGATTATAGCGTTTGTAATTGGTGTGGTAGCTATGATCCTGTTAGTCCGTGGGCATATCGCTTATAAGGCTTTACAAGGCGAAAAAAAGGAGGGTTAACCCCTCCTTTTATACTTATCGTTTGATTGTTTAGTAAGTAGTGAAATCATAAGTTCCATTACGAATTTTTTCTTCAACTTTTGAAGGATCAAAGACTAACTTATTATCAATCACGTCTTTGTTTGGAACCGCTTCAAATCCATCATCACCCATTAAAACTTTGCCCAATTTTGTAGGTTTCGGATCATTTAATGAGCTAACCGAAACATCCCATTCAGCATGAATCTGACCACATCCAAGATTCGAGTGACCCCCGATACGAAAATCATATCCTGCTTTGTAAAGGACCCACAAAAAGAACTCGAATTCATCACCGGTAACATCCGTAACTTGTATACGATGTGATAGTGTGTATCCGGCATCAATTGCCTCAAACCCATCAAGAATTCGCTGAATGGACTCAGTACTACCAGTACGAGATTCTTTTACCTCTTTCATTTCATCATTCAGAGTTTCAATTTGAGCAAAAATTGCGGCTTTAGCTTCTGGATCAGCTTTACTCAATTGTTTTTTCAATTTTGAAATTTCATCCTTGATACTGCCCGTTTGTTCTGCCGTATCTGCTGTAGCACTCATTACTTTTTGTAGATACTCTAATTCATTTTCATCTACGCTTTTTACTAAATCTTTATTACGAGTAAAAACATGACTACGTGAACCATTCCCAAGTACTACTAGAGGGTTTTCATTTGGACTTGCAAGGGCATTACCGATTTGAGAGTGACTGCCAACAACAAAGTTGCCAAAAAGAGAAAGTAAGGGATTTTTTTTACGGATAGGTAAATTTTTATTGACCGCTTCATACCCCCCACCAAGCTTGACCACTCGGGCAGTATCTACACCAGAGGCATTCATGTAATGTTGGTCTACTGACAGTACTTTTCCTGCTTTTTCGAGTTCTAAGACTACTGCGTGATGAGCAATGCTTCTTAAAAATCCACGAATAGAAGAAGCAGGGATATATGCAGAGCCATGCGAGTTAATTGGCATACCTGTAGTTTTAGGCAAGCTAATAGATACGGGTTGAATAGTAGTTATGGTACCAACAAATTTATAGTTCTTTGCAGTAGTATTAGATGTAACAGTCATGTTTTTCTCCAGAAAAATTAATATGTGATAACAGTAAATTCGGGAAGCGCAGCGAGATGTCTTTCTGCTGATCGGTATGGAGGCTTAAGTGGTAGTTGCTGTTTTAAGCCTTGATAGCCTTCTGGTAACATTGAAACTGGCAAATTGCGTGCAATAGAGCCATCCTCCAAGAAAAAGCTGTAATCATTTTCAATTTCTTCAATGATGATTTCACCAATTTCTCCGTAACCTTGTTTATTAGATAGACCAATAAATCCTGCAAGTTCTAACAGGTGTCTAATTTTATTGGCATCACCAACCGCATAGAACTCAACAAATGCTACAGAGAGAGCATTTCGAGAGGTCATTTTCTTTCTGTAATAACCTGTTTTAGTTACGATAGTCCCCACCTTTTTTGATAAAGGAAGTGAAAACTCATTCCAGTTAACCGTGGTAGGATGGTTCGTTTCGCAGGCAGTTAATGGGTGCTTAAGGCTTCTTGTATAGATAAGAGCAGAAGTTTTATAGATTCCATTTTCCTTATCCAAGATGGTATCCAGATAATCTATAGCCTGACTTTCACTGAACTCAGAGTGGTCAATAATGGACCAGAATAGTAGTCCATCCAGATGAATAGGAAATTTAGGAACCTCAATTGGAGCAAGGATTTCGAGAGTGATTTTTAATTTTTTCATATCATGATGACCTCTGTTTTTTGCTCTCCAAATATCGATGCTTTTGAGTAGTTAATAAGAAAACGTTTAGGAATGGCATACATAAGCGTTGAGTTGGCACGTTCGCTATTGGAATGAGGCATTCTAGGGTCAGCAATCCAGATTTTTACTTTATCGTTTGGTCCTCGCACACCACGCCCCAAACCTTGCTTAAGTTTAGGAACTACATTGTTGACTTGATTTAACCAACTAATACCCTGCGCTTGGTATTTACCATCTTTCATCTTGAATTTAACGTATTCATTATAAAAATATTCTAAAAGATCATCAGGAGGGCTAAAGGGTATTCTACTTATGACAACATGTTTAATCAGTTGACTACCATCAGCTTGTCTAACGTCTAACCCTTCCCATCCGGCAGAAGTAATCAATATTTTCACTTTCCCACTAATGAAGTCTGTCAAATATTCATTCAGAGCAGTATTTCTTTTATGAACTGAAATTAAGGATGATAGGTGGGAAAGATGGTCACTAATGACTTTAGATTCGTGGTGAGATGTTGTAAGACAAAGTACAGCCCCACCCTCATCATAAGCTGCTTCAATCATCCCTAATACATTATTCAGCCAATCAGGATCAAATTCTGTTTGTTCATCATCAAAAGTTTGTATTGGTGAGTTAATTTTCTTTTGACTCAGTACAAAATTCATTTCTCCATATCTGGTTGGAGAAAGTGAACATTGTTGCCCGATTTCTTCATCTTTGTAGCCTAGTGTATTAGCAATCACTTTGAACGAAAGAGTTGATTTATTGTCGGAAATCGTTGCACTGGTATAAATGGCTTTATCTGAGAGTTCATTGCACATCCATGCCATTAGTCTTGAACCAAAAATATTGATTGTTGCTAAAGACATCTTCCGTATAACTGGAGAGAAATGAATAGCAGAAATAATATGCGGATATGGTTGTTTTGGCTTCCAGAATTCCAATACTCTAGCAGCATAATCAAAGTTTGTTAGAGCGTTCGCCGTTTCAGCTTCAAGCTCGCTTTGTTCAAGATACTTATCTATCTTGTTTGAAGCTTTTTTCAGTAATTTACTCGACTTATCAATTATTTGAAAATAATGAGTTATATCCTCCGGAGAGTTAGCAAAGGTAATGTAATTATCTTTGGTTCTTTTGTGTCTGGACGAAATTGAATTCTGTAATTCTGACAATAGATCAATTGCGCTATCGATTTCTTTAACAGAAGGAAATATTTTATAGGTGCTTATGAGGGACCGGATCAACTCTTTGAAGCTGCTGTGATAATTGAAATGATCCTGACAAATCCCTTCAATTTTGTGGGCTTCATCAAAGAAGATTGCGCTAAATGAATTAGCCTCTATGCCGACTTTTTTAAAGTTGATTAAAGTTGCGTGATTTGTGATAAGGCAATCAGCATTCTTTGCTTGTTGAAGGTGAAGGAGGTAAGCATCATTATCTACTTGTTGTCTTGCGAGCAAGCAAATATCCGTAGTTTTGATACCCTCTGGAAATGAACCGTAATCATTTAACCAGTCAGATATTAATCCGGTACCAGAATCACAACTAATGTGTGCATGGCGTAGAAAATTATTTAATTCATTTTTTCTTTCTGGGTTTTCAAACAATATACGTTCACACGCTAATTGTGTTCTACTTTTAGAAAAAAAACTGGTTCTACCCATGCGGTATGCTATGGTAATTTCGGATGTATCAAGACCAATTTGATTCAAAGCTTGTTTAGCGAAAGGTGCGTCTTTAAGAAAAATCTGTTTTTGGAGTTGTCTCGTAAAAGTACTTATGGCTATGGGCTTTATGTTATTACCATTACGCTTCTGGAGATATAAATAGAGTAAGGTAGGGACAAAGTAACCCAGACTCTTGCCAATACCTGTCTCAGCTTCTAAAAATGCAACTTTATTATTTTCAATCAGAGATTGACCTACATGCTGAGCATATTGAAGCTGCTGATCACTATAACGACCACCCAATTTAACAATGGCACCATCTTTACCAAACACTTGTTCAATAAGATTTAAGAATTCATCCTTCATTGTTGATCACCCTTAACATACCGAAGCCCATGGTTTTATAACGACCGATACCGTTATACCAAGCCTTTTCAAAGAGTTGTATATCAGTGATTTTTGCTTCGAAAACAACATCAATGGCTTTAAAGGATGTATCCGTTTTCTTGAAATAACGACTCCCATTTTCTATATGAATAAATTTCTCTAAATTCATACCAGATTTAGCAAATAAGGTCACAATGTATTGATCTAGTCGTTCACCAGTCATCAATAAATATGGATAAATTTCCTTATTATTGGGTTCTCTCCCTTTTTCTTTAATGAAATTCGCAATTTCATCCTTAGATAAATAGCATTGCTTAATCTGACTTAAAGTTACGGTCCCTTTTATCCTATTTCCTTGCTCAACATCGAGCGTTTCTTCGATAGAAGTAATCCCAGAAGGCTTAATAGCACTTCGGACCATGATTCTCTCATTTATTGAATGGAAAACTAGCTTTGCTCGATTTTCATTTTTTAAATCAAAATCGTGATTGTTAAGCCGCTTAAGGTTATTAAAAAGCGTAGTATGCAAATCAGGACCGGCTTGTTTGAATGCAAAATTAAAGGCTTTCATTAAACTGCTGCTCCTAAAGCTGCTAACCAAATCATTCTAGCGTGAGGGTAAGAAGGAAGTGTTTTTTGTGAAATTGAAGCAAAATCCTTATATTCGGCAAAGAATTTTTGAACACGGGGATTGGCTGATTGTAGCGATCCAGAAGTAAGTGAACGTAAAAGGATTAAAGCCTCTGTTCTCTTAGGTTTGGGCAGAGATAAATAAGCTGATTTAAATTCGCTCCACCCCTTTCTTGGGACTATCACACAGCCATTTAATGTTGCTAAAACCAAATGATCTTCATCACCTATCATTAAGTTCTTGAGGTATAGCTCTTTTCGAATAGAAACTTCGATAACGAGCATTGAACGTCTATCTTCGATCAGTTCTAAATAAGCCGCATTCCCCGCTAATTCTTTAGTTTTAAATGGCGTTTTGGGGGATAGCTTTTTGTAGTAGTTCCCAGAACACCACAATTCAGGGGCAGCATTGTCAACAGGTACAATCATAAAGGCACCCTTGTAATCCATAAATCGCATTGCAGATTTAGGAGCTGCCCAAGTACCTTGATTTAATCCAATAACATCGTAACTGCCGATTGTGAAAACTTTTGCTGCGTCAGAATACGAGTAATGAACGCCGTAGGAATCTTCCCAACAATAAACTTGTTCTTTTGTGCCAAATACTTCACAAATCCCTATTTCAGAATCTAGTTCGGCGAGTTCATTTTTAAAAAGAGGAACTACTTTTGATTTCAATAATGAAATCGGGTCTAAGTCCATAGGAACACCATGAAAATAACTTTGTAGAAAATACTAATTAAATATACATTTAAGTCAAGGATATTAACATAATATATGTCATATATGTGGTATATTGTGCAAATTAATAATATTTAACAGTTTGATGAAATATTTTACCAAATTAGGTAAAAAAATTCATCAATATTGAATATCGTATCAGGTGAATGTATGAGAGTTGAGAGTAAAATGGAAATTTCAAAGACAGAGAAGTTTAAAGTGCTGTACTTAAATTTTTTCCCTGTCGTTTTCATGCCTTTTACTACTTTATATTTACTCATAAAAGGCGATGATCCAAAGGGTTTTTTCTTAACTAACATATTGATTAGTGTAGCTTTATTATTGATACCACTTCTAATGAATATTTGCATGGTCTGTACTAAATATCTTTTCAAAGAAAAAGATAAAAATTTAGAGATTTTTGGTACAGGATTAGGTGTACTATGCCTTTTATTCATGATAGCTAGTATTTTTTATCAATACTTCAAGTTCGTGGGCGAAGTAATTCCTTTAGATAAAATTTATCTTTCATTTGGCTTGAGTGTTTTATTTTCCTGTTTAGCATCAAGTGCATTATTTGCATTGAAATATATTTCTTATGTGAAAAGATTTGCACTTAACTCTAATACAAAACTCACGAGATTTATTGTTGCAGGCTTACCACCTTTAGTCGTGGCATTAGTTGTACGTTTAATAATGTAAAAATACATCTAAAATCCTTGTATATTTGCGGTATATCTTTTATATTTTATAAATATCAACTTTGGATTACTGCCATGAATAAGGGTAAGAAAAACTCGTCTATTGAAAAAAATCTTAAAAATTTATCAAAAGCATTATTCGTGTTATCACAAATTGCAAATCAACGGAAAAATGAAATTCTTCGTTTAAAAGAGGTAATTAGCTCCTACACAGCAAGTGATGAGGAGCTAAATGCCTTAAAGCTTAAACTTAAGCAATTAACGAAGAAACAGCAATTTTTTCATGCTGAACGAACAGAAATCTTTCGCTTCCTAATTTATAGTAAGTTAGTGAATTTAAAAGGCTTTAATGTATTAGGTGCCTTTAATTATGGCGTAGTTCAGATGGGAGACCACCATTTCTATGTCATTATAAATAAAAAATTGATAGAAAAATTCCAATTAAATAAAATTGGCGAAGGTTTAAAGGAGTTCGAATCACTATCAGAAGAAGAACTCAACATTATTTTACCCTTAAGAGAAGCAGAAAAAATATTTAAACAGTCTTTAGCTAAGATTCGATCAACTATAAAAAAGGCTAATAAAGTCAAAAGTAAAAAATCTACTAATGCACAAAGCGATCAAATCCTTTCGAAAAGCTTAAGTTCAAACGGCAGCATTGTCGTAATTAAAAAAAGAAAGTTTTCTGGCGCAGTACCGACTAACAAAAACTAAATTTTGCAGAGTTTTTAACTCTGTCGCCGTGCCCGCTTGCGCTTGTACTCTATCTGCTAGCGCATCCAGAGTGCTATTCAACGAATAGCACGATTTAATTTTTTAATTAAAACATGTGCTTATTAGAATCTAATGTTTTTAAAAGCGACAGAATATGTCGTTAAATATTATTATAATATGCTAAATATGCGGTATAAGTTGTATAATTATAAAATCAACTTTGGAGCATATTTAATGAACTTAGAGAAATTATCTTTTTTAGAAATTCATCATTTTGATAATAATATAGAAGCAATTAAATGTTTAAAAAAACATGAAGCTAACGGCACCCTCCCTACTGAAAATGAATTAGAAATATTAAAGGGGTATATTGGTTGGGGCAGTCTTGCAAAAGTATTTCCTGACTCTGAAAATTGTTTTGTTTCTGAAAAATGGGCAACTCGAAATTCTCTCCTAAGAGAAGTTTTAGCGGATATTGAATACACAGCCGCACGGGCTTCGATTACAGATTCATTTTATACACCAGATGTTATCATTTCCTCGATGTGGGAAATAATAGCGCGCCTTGGGCAAGATCAAGGTGTAGTACTTGAACCAAGTTGCGGTACAGGTAAATTCATTTACAAATGCCCTTCCCCTGAAAATATGCGTTTTATAGGTGTCGAAAATGACCCAATAAGCGCGAGAATTGCAAAGCTTATCAATAATACAGGTTCATATATTTTCGAAACTGGTTTCGAAAATTTGCCATTACAACAAGGATGCTTTGACCTCATTATCGGCAATCCTCCTTATGGAGATTTCGGCATAAATTTAACGGATTTTTTAGAATACAATCGCTTCTCTATTCACAATCAGTTCATTTTAAAAAGTTTACAGTCTTTAAAACATAATAAGTACGCCGTTTTCGTTGTTTCTCGATATGTATTAGATAGTTCAGATGCGCAAGCTAGAAAAGAAATTTCGTTTCTTGCTGATTTAGTTTCAGCATTCCGATTGCCGTCTGGTGCATTTAAAGATGGTACAACCTCTAATACAGAGGTAATTACGGATATTCTTGTATTTAAAAGAAAATGTTTAAATGATGAAAATTTTGCACGTTCAAAATATGGTACAGATGGTGTAAGTTTTCCTGTATGGGTAAATGCAGATGTCATTGATGATCAAAATGGGAAGAATCTCTTTTTAAATCGATTTTTTAGTAAAAATCCAGAAAATCTTGCCGGTCAAATTGAGTTTAAAAGCGGTCCGTTTGGTCGTGAGTTATTTATTGCTCCGACTGCTAATTTAGAAGTAAGCCTAACAAATTGGGTAGATATTACTTTTAAAGTCAATCAAGATGCAGAAGTACCGAATCTAGTTGAAATTCAGACTGAATTTGATGCTCTGGTAGCTCACTTGTATATAGAAATGTCGGGTAAGGAAATAGGTGTAATTGATAAGACCGAGACAGGAGAATTGTATAGAATTATTGAGCAAGATGTTGATTCTGGTTTCAGGTACAAAACTCAAATATTGTGTGAAGATACGGTTTGGTCCGACAAATATGTTTTTCATGTCAGTGGAAATTATTATTCTAAAATTCCGAAGCTTGATGAACTAGGCAATAAAGTTTACGAGGTCAATGACCAAGGCTACTCAAATGGTAGAATTGTTTACGAAAAACAATTTATAGAACTTGATGAAATTGGCGTTCGATCTAAGCTCGGCAAAACACGTATGAAAAAATTGGAGCTTCTTGTCGATCTGCGCGAATGCTTGAATCAACAGCTCAAACTTGAATCAAATGATTGTAGTATTGATGAAATTGAAAGTAACAGAATTATTTTAAATACCAAATACGATAATTTTTTAAAGAAATTTGGATATATCAATGCAAGTGCAACATTAAGTTTAATTAATGATTTGCCAGATGCGGGGTTGCTACTTGCTTTAGAGGATGGCTATAAAAAACCTGTTAAGGAATTTGTGGGATATTTGCCGACCGGCAAACAAAATTATCGAATTGTTCAAGATGAGAATGCAACCAAAGCAGCTATTTTTAGTCAACGTGTGATATTCAAACAAATTCGACCAAGAAAGGCTGTTGATTGCGCTCATGCACTGAGTTTGTCTTTAAGTTATAAAGGAGGTGTTGATATACAATATATGGCTGATCTGTTAGATATGGATAATCAACAAGTTATAGATCAGCTTTATACAAACACCCCTACCCCGCAAATCTTTTTTGATCACCAAATTTATGAATGGGTTCATAAGAGTGTCTATCTATCTGGAAATGTCAGAAAGAAACTTAAATATGCGCAAAGTAATGGTGATGCAATTGCTGAGCAAGCACTTCTAGCCGTTCAACCTGAATATATTCACTTAGAAAATATTTCAATATCACTAGGGATGACTTGGCTACCAGTAAGCTTATATGAATCGTTTATTCGTTATATTTCCGATGATCCAAACGCGAAAATCTTTTATGAAAGAGTGTCAAACGTATATGACCTAGTATGTACACCAAGTGCTGCGAAATCAGCACTTTATAGTACAGATAACTTGAGTTTACTTAAGCTTCTTGAACATCTATTTAATAACGTTACAATAAGAATCATTCGAAATGATTATTGCACTATAAAAAAATGTGATGTAAAAGTTTTTGATGCAGAAGCAACTGAACTAGCAATCTCTCTTGCAGAAACAATGAAGCAAGAATTTATTACATGGTTATACAGTCAAACGCACCTTTTAGAAAACCTTGAAGAAATCTATAACCAGACGTTTAATTCTTATGTAGTTCCAAAGTTTGAAGGCTCAAATATTATCTTAGAAGGTAAAGTGCCAGATTCGATCATTGAGTTTAGGCAACATCAGCTAAATGCGATCTACCGTGGTGTACTCTCACAATTTACCCTTTATGATCATACAGTTGGTGCAGGGAAAAGCTTTATTTCCATTGCCAGAGCAATGTTGAGAAAACAATTGGGGTTAACAAAAAAATCGTTAATTATTGTCCCAAACCATTTAGTTATCCAATTCGCAGCAGATGTATATAGATTGTTCCCATCGGCAAAAGTTTTAGCTGCTACACCTAATGATTTTGCAAAGAAAAACCGTAAACGTCTTTTTTGCAGGATTGCAACTGGTGATTATGATGTAGTAATCATGGCACATTCATCTTTTGAATTTATTAAATTAAGTGATTCAATCCAAGATAAATTTATACAAGATGAAATTGATACGGTCGAAAATGCCTTATTAGAAATTGAGACAAATAGTGGTCAGCGTAGAACGGCAAAAGCTCTTGTGACTTTGAAAAAACGATTAGAGAAAAAATTATCGAATGGATTAAACCTTAAGCGTGAAGATAAATTGATTACATTTGATCTGCTTGGGGTCAATAATATTGAGGTGGACGAATTCCATTCCTATAAAAATCTTCAATATTACAGCAATTTAAATAACGTTGTAGGAATGGGAAATCCTAGTGGTTCCTACCGTGCTTTTGATATGTATATCAAATTTTTGTATTTACATAGTATTAATGGTTCTGCGGGCTGCTACACCGGTACGCCAGTATCGAATAGTGCTGTTGAAATTTACAATATCAAACGCTTCTTAATTCCTAATATTCTTAAAGAATTGAACTTAGACCATTTCGATAATTGGGCGCGGTTGTATGCTGATAACGTAACTAAGTTTGAAGCTACTGAATCAGGTAAATTAAAACAAGTAACGCGATTTGCAAGGGAGTGGAGAAACTTAAGTTCAATGATGGGCTTATGGTTTCAATTTGCAGACTCTATCAGTAAAGAAGATTTAAACAGAATTCATAGAGAGACTACAGGTAAAGATTTCCCTGTTCCTCGTGTTGCGAATGGCGGTCGTCAAACACATGTTGTTAAGCCGACAGTTGAACAAAGAGAAATATTAGATCAAATCTTGCAGCGATATGAAAAATTGGAAAATATTTCCGATTTGAAGGATCGCAATAGTGAACGTCTAAGACTGATGGATTTAGCAAGAAAACTATCCTTATCTGCCAGATGTGTAGACCCCGTTAAGTATTCTGGTGAAACAGGAGGCAAAATTACAGCTTTAGCCAATAATGTGTTTTCGATATATAACGAATGGAATCATTCAAAAGGAACTCAATTAATTTTTCTTGATCGTTCTGTTCCAAAATCCAATAGTGATGTGAAACTCATTAAACAATATGATTCACTTATTGGTAGGTTGAATAAGGCTATAGATGAACAAAACGAGACCGCAATACAAATACTTGAAGATCGATTGGAATGCTTTAATGTGCATGAAATAGAAGCTATCAGATTGGCACAAGATTCTAACTGGTCGGCATATCAGGAAATAAAAAACAATTTAATTTCATTGGGGATACCAAGTAATCAAATAAAATTCATTCAAGAAGCAAAAACAGACCAAGAAAAGCAGGAAATCTTTGATCTAGTCAATTCTGGTGAGATTCGAGTTTTGGTAGGCTCTACTGCAAAAATGGGTTGTGGTACAAATGTTCAAAAGCGATTAGTTCATTTGCACCATGCGGACATTACTTTTAAACCTAGTGATATTGAACAACGAGAAGGAAGAATTTTAAGACAAGGAAATCTACTGTTTGAATTATTAGGCGATATGTTTGAGGTTGGCATTAGCTGTTATGTGACTGAGCATTCTTCAGATGCGCGAATGTGGGAGCTAAACAGTATTAAGCTGAAAATGATTGGTATCTTCCGAAACTATAACGGGCAGCATACTATTGATTTTGGTGCTGAGGCTGATGCCATAAGCATGAAAGAAATTGCTGCTTTGGCGACCGGCAATCCCTTAATGCTTGAGCGGGTTGAGTTAGAAGCTGAGATACAAAAAATTGAACGTTTAAAAGCAAACTATTCAAGACAACAAGCTAATTTTGTTTTGCAAGTTTCAAAATCTGAAAAGGCATTAAATACATTACCTAGTAAGCGGGAAAGTTATCTGGAAAGCGCATTGAATTACTACGCCCCTTTATATGAGGAAGCTATTCTTAGAGCTGAGCAGTTAAATATCAGTATCAATGATCAGATATTTACCAACTATGGGAATGCTCTTGAATTCTTACTAAAACTTAAAGAGCAACAAGCTAAGATATACATAGATGCTATCCCCTGCTCCTACTCACGCGCTAAAACAATGGTAAAAGAATGTTTGAAAGATAAGGATAAACCATTCCATTATGTTTCTCCGACTGGTGAAGTATTTAGAAATTCTATTGGAGCTGCGGAGGTTATATATAAAATTATTACGGCTTACGACTCTGACGAACTAGGTTATTTATTTGGCTTACCTTTACATAGACAAAATTCGATGAATTGTCATTTAGTTGTCACCACAGTTGATGAGGAATACGAAATATCAAGATTGGCTATCAAAAAACACGAAATAACTGTTATCAATGTCGCAAGTATGCTTATTACGTTGTCAAAACGTATTGGTATTGAGTTTAATGAAGTTGAATGCAAAATTAGCACAGAACTTAAAAATGCAAGCGAAATTATTTCGCAGATAAAACCTAAAATTGGTCAAGTATTTGATAAAGAAACAGAATTTCAATACAAGAAGTTGCGACTTAATTTAATTCAAATAGCTTTGTCGGATGTTGAACCAGAGGCGAAATTTGAAGAACTTCTTTTAGAAAATGCTATTGAAATTAGTAGCTTAACTTCAAAACTTAAAAATGCAGATACAGGGAGAACTAATAACGCAACACTGCACGTTGAGACTAATTCTTATAACGACTCTAAAAGTTTGTATGATGAAACTAGAACGACAAAAGGTCCAACGAAAAAGCATAAGTGTAAGATGCTTGTAGATGGAAAAATCAAACTAGCTTTACAGCTCGAATTGTTTTAATTTTCGGGTTTTGAATCTCATTTTGAGGTTCAAAACCAAAATTTGCTTCGCTTTCGCTGCGGCATTTTCGCTGACACTCAATGCTTTGATGGCATAGCTAACGCATACAATTATTGGCTTACGCAAATAATTTAGAAAACAAAGATAATTGCCGATCGGCAAATTTAACGTCCTGTAGCAGCCTGCTGACCTACCCTACCCTTTTGAAAAGCTTTATTAGCTTTACTATCACTAAATGATACATAAATGGTAAGTAAAGTAAAAAGACTTGCGCAAATTAACCCACATAAGATTTGAAATCTGTGAGGATGCTCTCTTAACTTCATTTTTTAATGCCTGATGTGTCTGTTTGCGAAAAGAGAATATAAACTATTATTATGCTATAAATTATAAATAATGTTAATATTAATGAAACATTAATATTTTAATAATTCTAAATCTGCAATTCAGCTACAAGATAAATTATAGTAAATTCTATTTTTATAAAGATATTTATAAAAAAAACAATAACATAAGTAATTTATTTTGAATTGAAATAAATATAATATATTGTTAATATTATTATTTATTACATGTGCCTTATGCTTAAATGGAAATTTTTTCTTCAACAAATCTAAAATATTTAGATAGTATTGACGGTATCAATGAAGTCTTTAGAAAAGCTATTGAGTTGAACATCGTAGAAGAAACAGATTTACCAAAAATTCCGAACAGACAAAATGAGCCGCCCCCTTCCAAACTATTAAATAGCATTAGTCAGGGTGACTTTTGTTCGCGAACGGCAAGTTTTACAATCACCAATTATGCCAAACGGCGTTTGGATTCTTTAATGACCTTTGAGAACCAAGGGAAATTCATTGATATTGTACCTGAATGTTTGAATCAGGATAAAACTTTCACGTTTTGCCGATCGGCAAAAATTGAGTTTAATTCGGATGTCATGCAATTCCTAAAAAAATTCGGTAAGTTTCATTTTTATTCACTCTTTGATTTTTTTGATTTAAAAATAGGTACTGATTTAGCAACGAAAATTGTTGTCCTAAATCCAGAAGAATATGTACTTTTCAATAATGAATATGAGGCAATCAAAAGATGGAACTATAGTATAACCCATATCAACAATACTGTTTCCCGACTTAAATACCGTATATCTGAGCGACTCAATATAAAAGATAAAGGAAAAGATAGTGAAAATAATTAAGAGCTTATCATTTTTACTTTTTTTTGCATGTGCAAGCTCTAATGCAAGTACTTTGGAACGTTGCAATAAAATTTTCTATGCAAAAGTTCCACCTATTATTGAAAATGCCCTTTTATCTAAGGACATTTATGAATTATGTTTTTCAGGCTTTGCAGTCAGTTATTCTGGTATATCTAAAACAGGTCTTTGGTCTGCATCACTATTAACACCGGAATCTTTAAAAGCGGCGTATCAAATAAAAAGGAATAATACTTTCCATGAGGAAGAACGCATACCATTCCAACATAGAAGTTTATTAACAGACTACAGAGGTTCATCATTTGATCGTGGGCATTTGTCTCCGAGTGCCGATCGGTTCACTGTTCAAGATCAATATGAAAGTTTTTCACTTGTTAATATGATTCCTCAAAGTCCTCATAACAATCAAGAAGAATGGCGTTTGATTGAAGAAGCTTTACGAGCATTTGTTACAAGGAACAATCAACCTGTCTATGTTATTACTGGTCCATTATTTCTTGGAAATAAATTAAGAAAAATTGGGAACAACGTCTTGGTCCCAAGCCATATATATAAAGTTGTGTTGTTCCCAAAACTGAATGTTGCCGGAGCGTATGTTGCAATCAATGATGAATCTGGCAGATATGACTACGTGTCTATTAACCAATTACAGCTTTACAGTGGTATAAAGTTCTTTCCAAAAGCCTCGCAATCAGAGATTTTTAATTATCGCTTTATTCTGCCTGTAAATTCTCATGAAGCCGTTAACATGAAATCATTTCGAGTAGCATCGAACAATTCAAGTGCAATCTTTTTTCAATTACCAAAGCAAGGTTCAGAAAACATTCCTCCAATTTCCAATCAAGTAAATTCTATGGTAAAGCAGAATAGATCAGAAATGGTCAATTTAGCTACGGATGCAGCTAAATCAAATGTAAATCTGGTTTCTGATTGGGTGAGAAGAATATTATCAAAGTAAATTTTATGTAAACAAATTTGCCGATCGGCAAATTCATGTAACTATAATAAACTAATAAGAGGATGAGCTATTTAATAGCAAATAGACAAATTTCAAAATTTGTCTTTCATTTCTCAAGTAGGTTTTTGCCGATCGGCAAAAAGAATTTCTTAAAAACAATTATTAAAAAATAATATATATAATATTGTGTTTTTGCGGTATATATTTTATAATTCTAACATGAACTTAAGGTTTACTATTATGACTGACTTATTATCTCTTGTTGCTTACGTTTTTGGTTTTGGCTTTTTGTCATACTTATTCTTAAGTGCATGTGGCTATCTAATTTCAGTTATGAAAGGAGAAAAAAAGGTTTTTGATAAGGCTAAAAATGTTTTATCAAGTTCATCCCGTTCAACACCAAATATGTTAATTGCATTAGATAAACAATTACACGATTTAAATCTCCAAGTAGTTCCTGACTCATTAGGAAATTTTGATTCGGGATCAATCCAATCTTTATTCGATAATACGGTTGTTGGTAAGTATAATTTTGTACAACCAAACGAAAATGGAGGCGTGTATAAAGTACTTATTAGAGACAGCATCAATGGTGAATTCAGCAATAA
Organism: Acinetobacter sp. SK-43; assembly: GCF_015351505.1. NCBI lineage: Bacteria > Pseudomonadati > Pseudomonadota > Gammaproteobacteria > Moraxellales > Moraxellaceae > Acinetobacter > Acinetobacter sp. SK-43. Next base: position 111,188 of record NZ_JADKPY010000001.1, on the reverse strand, counting down.
TTATAATGTAATTGAAAATCATAGTTTGGCGGGAGTACCTTCTGCGATTTCAAAAATGCTAGAAACAGAGTTTGAGGATATTGCCGGTCGGCAAGCTTTGGAGTCTGATCATTCCTATTTGAAAGATAATGGTGTATCTGCTTCTCAGGGTCTGAGATTAGCTAAAAAGAAATTCGTTGTTGAACATAACCATGTAGGTGATGCTACGCTTGATGCCGGACGCACATTTAAAGTAGATAAAAATGATTTATTGATTCCAATTAGAAATGTTAACGGTGATTTTCTAAGTTATTTATCGGTTAATAAAATTAATGCAAAAAATGTCCGCATTGCTTCGAGCATCAAAGGAGGATTCTTTGCTATTGGTCCATATCCTTCAAATGATAAAGAATATATTCTATGTGAAGATTATTTAACTGGTAGCACACTACATCGTGTAAAAAATAAAACGGTTCTAGTGTGTTTTGACGTACAAAATATTGCTGACGTGGCTCGGTCTGTAATCTTCAAAGAAAATGATGCTAAATTTATTTTTGCTACTGCAAAAGATTTATTAACTAAAAACCAAGCCAGAATTAAGAAGGGCTTGATGTATGCTAAAGAATTTAATATGCCTTTCATTTTCCCTGTTTTTCCGACTGGTAAAAAAAATGAGCAATTTAAAACTTGGAATGAATTACAAGATTTTAAATCTGATGTGGATATGAGTAATATGATTGATGAGCAAGTTAAGTATTTCTATGAACAGGGTAGGGACACGGCGATTCATCAATTCGAACAAAAATTTAAGATTGTGTATTAGGATTTTATGGAAAATAGTAAACAAGCCAAAGCAGGAAAAGTTTTCTATAGACGTGTCCGTTGCCAATATTGCAATGCAATTTCTAAAGTTGTACAAGGTGGTGTTTTGTATGGGGCAGGGCATAAACTGAGCAATAAGGAATTTTACTATTGTGAACCTTGCGAAGCATGGGTAGGAATGCATGATATAAATAAGAAACCGTTCGGTACACTTGCAAAATCAGATTTAAGAAAAAAGAGGGTATTAGCTCATGCCGAATTTGATAAAGTTTGGAAGGGTAAAATATTAGAAGGATACTCAAAAACTGCCGCTCGGCAAGAAGCTTATGAGTGGTTAGCGAAAAGTTTGGATATACCTATAAACCAATGTCATATAGGTTTTTTTAATGTAGGTGAATGTAATAAAACTATTGCAGTATGCAAAGCAAAAAAAGCGTAATTTAGATTTTACGCTTCATATTCATCGGTTCAACAATTTGTACTGAAAGATTTATAGTTTTTTTCCAGATTAAATTAGCATTTACTTCATTTACCGTAATTATATCAAAACCATCTGCTGCAACCTCGGCACGAAATTTTTGCTTGTTCGGGTATCGTACCATAGCAACCCCATTTTTTATTCCAATTATGTACTTTCCAGTTGTTTCTTCAAGGTTTTCTGCTGAATGAATGTTAATGGTTTGTTCTGTCATCTGGGAATCACTCTAATTTATATAAAAAGCTATTCAGTTGGGATTTTTTGAAACTGACTGAATTAAAAATATTATAGAATTGATTTCTTTTAATAACAATTAAAGATTTATAAATGAATGTTAAACTATTAATAATAATTAATTTAACATTCGGTGGTTAAGTTGACTTATCTATCAAGTTTTCCTGTGCTAATGCTACTTTCATCTTCACGTAGTTTTGCTACACCTTCATCGAAACGTTCTTTTATTTTCTTTTTGTTAAAAGTTTCGTTTGCAAATTTTTTAATGCCTAAAAAATCAGATTCAACTTGAATTGTATCTGTGTCTTTTGCTAGTTTAGCCAGATGTTTTTGATCTTCCTGTTCAACTTCAAATTCACCAGTCACAACTGGAGGTTGGTTATAAGTCCTTGTTTCTTCTGTATTTGCAAATGTAGCTGAACTAAGTGTTGTAATTAAAATTAAAAATATATTTTTAATCATTTTTAAATCCATCATTAGTGAAATATTATCTATATTTATACTATAATTTGATCGCAAATTAAATTGAAGTTTTTTAACTGAATTACTTTGCTTGAAAAAAATGTTTTTGTAAGTATTGTAAAAAAGTGGTATATTATATATTAAATTAACTTATGCCGGTTTTCGTAGCATGGAACAAGAATTAGCCCTTAATATCTTAAAGACTGGTGCAAACGTTTTTCTTTCTGGCTCTGCCGGTACAGGGAAAAGCTATACTTTAAATCAATATATCGGTCATCTTAAAAAGAACCGTATTCAGTATGCTATCACTGCTTCCACTGGCATTGCTGCAAGTCATTTAAAGGGCACCACGATACACTCGTGGAGTGGGATAGGCGTAAGAGATTCTTTATCCATTAAAGATTTGGATAAAATAAAGAAGAAGAAAGTATCAATTAAAGATACGGCGGTACTTTTTATTGATGAAATATCAATGCTGCACTCTAAGCAATTTGAAATGTTAAACCAAGTTCTCAAATATTGTAGGGAGAGTAATGAGCCGTTTGGTGGAATTCAATTAGTTGTTTGCGGTGATTTTTTTCAATTGCCTCCAGTAGAAAAAGGAAACGGCACTGGTGCAAAAAAGTTCTGTTTTATGTCTGATTCTTGGGTTGAGGCTAATTTTTCAATCTGCTATCTAACAAAACAATACAGACAAAATGGAGATGTTTTAACAACAATCCTAAATCAAATTCGTGATAATGCGGTAACACCGGAAAGTCTGGAATTAATTCGCGGCACGAGAACAAACTTACTGGATGGTGGTGATATAACAAAGTTATATACCCATAATGAAGATGTAGACAGAATCAACTCTGAACATCTAGCCAAAATTAATAATAAATCGTTTACACATGATATTGAAATGAATGGTGTGGCAGGGCTTTGTGACATGATTAAAAATCAAAGCCGCATACCAGACACATTTGAATATAAAGTTGGCGCATTGGTCATGTTCACAAAAAACAATGAAGAAATGGGCTATTGTAATGGCAGTACTGGAATAGTAACGGGAACATATAAGCATGATGATCACGGTTTAATTCCTGTAGTGAAATTAACGACCGGTGGTCAAATTTTCGTTGAACCAGAGTCATGGGCTATTTTGGATGATTCAGGTGACGAAATAGCAAGTGTAGTTCAATTGCCTCTCAGACTTGCATGGTCTATAACGATTCATAAAAGTCAGGGTATGACTTTGGATCGGGCTGAAATTGACTTGTCTGGAACTTTTGAAAGTGGGCAGGGATATGTTGCTTTGAGTAGATTAAGAAGTCTTGATGGTATGCGTGTACTAGGCTTGAATGAGATGGCTACCTCGATTGTTCCAATTGTTCGTAAAGCTGATGTCCGGTTTAGAGAGTTATCTATAATTAATGAAGCAAAATATGCGACATATAAAGACTTCTCTAAGGACCATAAAAGCTTTTTTGCTAAATGCAAAGCAAATGGTTGGCTGTTAACTCAGGGTACCAACCAAAATTTCAAATATAAGCGTAAAACTGGATCAACAAGTGTTAAGAAAAGAGATATTAAAACATCTTTGTCCGCATCTAATGACCCAATTCAAAATTTGCTAAATCAAAAAGGTATTTCACATACAACGTTAATAAAAAATATTCAAATTTGTTGTGAAAAGGACCCTTCGATCGATTTATCAAGAATTCGTCCGTCAGATAGAACGCTTAATATCATATCAGCAACAATCAAAAGCTATAAAGAACGTGGGAATACGCAACCTCTATATAAGAACAATGCAATGTTCATAATGCAGAATGTGAAAATGAATGGTGGTCAGCATCTTAGTGAAATTGATGTATGGACAAGCTTTTTATTCCTTGATGATAAAGGTGAGGTAAAGCAGCAATATGGCTAATCTGGGGTACAATCATCAAGAGTTCTTAATGCAATTCGAAAACCTTTTAAAATCCGAAGGTTTTTATCTAAAAAAATCATTCGATGACACCTCGAAAGGGGGGCGGTTTTTTAAAGATGGCTATAAGAACAAGGCTTTTGGTCGCTATAAATATGTTGATGGTCACTTAACGACTTCTGGCAATCCTATGATCATTTGGACATTGTTTAGTGTAGTTGATAAAACAACTGGGAAAGAGGTATCTAAGCCACAAACCAATTACTTTTGGTATGAACCAAAAGATAAATCAATATCGAAAAATAAGCCAAAATTTAATGAGGCAGAATATAAAAAAAACATAGCTGAGAAGGAGCGCAGAGAACGCGAGTTGCAGTTAAATTTAAGCAAGAAGGCATTAGAGGAATATTTATCATTAAAAGATGAAAGAGCTGATCCAGATCAACAGAAATATTTGCAAAAGAAAGGTGTTCCTGCGGGTAGGGGTTTAATTATTTGTAAACAGGACCTAAAAATTGGCTCTTATTACAATCAATTTAAAAAAGAACACAAGGATAAGGATTACTTTTTTATTCGCAAAGGAGATTTATTAATTCCGGCTATAAATCTTGATCTTCAGTTTGTTACTTATCAGAGAATTACTGATCAGGGTGTAAAGCTTCAACGTATAGATATTTCAACGGTGGGGGCTTTTTATTGTTTGGGGGATTGGAAAAAATCAACAAAACGTATCTATCTCTGTGAGGGTTATGCCACGGGTTATAGTTTGTATCTTGCAACGGATGGGGTCATCTTTGTGTGTTTTGATGTTCACAATATTGGGGTGGTTCTAAAGCTGCTTAAAGAAAAGTTTGCGCACGTAGAAGTTATTATATGTACTGATAATGACCGTAAAAAACAAACTAAAGTTGGACTTTACAAAGGATTTGAATACTCCTATCTACACAACTCACCTTTCATTTTTCCTGTATTTCCAGATGAAGAAAAATACTCAAATGATAGTGATTGGAATGATTTATCAAAACTTATGGAATATTCACACATAGGCTCAATGATTGAAAATCAAATCAAATATTTCTATGAAAATGGAAAAAATACATGTATTCAACGTGTTGCGAAGAAGAATGGAATATCCGGTGATGATTTGAGGGAGTTTGCAAAAAATAATAATTTATTATTTAAAACTATAGATTTGTCTTTTGTTTGATAATATTATTTTAATATTATTGAATAATTATTTTGGACTTTATATGAAAAAAATATTGCTCTCTGTAATGTTGGTGGCAACTATGGGGACTTTTACTGGTTGTCAGGCAATTGAAAAAGCTTCTTCTGCGATTTCAACAGCCATATCGAAACAGCAAGAAGATTTATATAATAATATGGCAAATACCAAAATTCGTGATGCCTTTCTATATACAACGCGAGATGAAAAAGGAACATTTGAAATTCATTTGGCAAAACCATTGATTGCTGCAAATTTTCAACTTAAGTCTAAAGATCGTGGCACTATTTTTTTGCGCCGTGATGTGAATCATGAAGGTAATGCTCAAGAGGCATTACGCCGTATTAGAACTAACTCTTATAATTCTGAAAAAGACTTGCCGGCAAAATACTTTGTGGACCAAGCAAAGGCACAGGGGCATGAAGTACGTGTATATAAGAGTTATATAAGTGGTAGGGTTAATGCGGGTTTACGTCAGGAAGTTGTAGAATTTAGCGGTGCAACAAATACATTCGATAATGATCCGGTTTTTGTTGAATATGATAAAAATGGTCGTGCAGTTGCGATCATGACACGAACATGGCAAACAGCAGAGAACGTGGGGGCTATGAATGTACTCTTTACAAATATTTACTTCGCACGAGATGGCTTGACATGGTTTGAAAACACCTTCTCTAACACATATCTTGATGGTGCTTTGCTGCGTGTTTATCGCTAAATAAATGAAATTTATAAAGGGTCCTAGATGGACCCTTTTTTATTTATCAATAAATTAATATTTATTTAACATTTTATTTATTATTGGAAATAATAAATACAATATATTATTATTAGAATTATTTAATTTCTATTATTTTTATAATAGTTTAATTCTTGGATTGTTACGGAGCGATGCAAATTGGCAAAAATAAATCCGAAGGAAGTAGTGGTTGGGCTAGACGTTGGTAGAAGTGGCGTTAAGATCGCATTTCTATTTAATAATCAAGTAAAAACCCACTTTATTCCATCAGTGGTTAGTCCTGCACGAAAGTTAACCTATGATGCGAACCCTAAAGTCACCCGTGAAAACACTATTGAAGTTGATGGTGAGGAATTTTTTATTGGTGAAACAGCTATAGAGCAAGGTGCAAGTCAAACAGTCGGTTTAGTTAGCAATTGGTTGGAAGGTGTGGAGCATAAAGCCCTTCTTATACGTTCTAAGACATACCTTAAGTCTTATGGAGTAGTGCCAAAAATGATTGTTGCAGGATTACCTGTTAATACTTTCGAATCAAGCTCTGAGTTACTTTTTAAACAAGTCAAATCCGTATTCAATTGCGCAGTCTTACCAGTACCACAGCCGTGGGGCGTTTTTCAGGATTGCTTACTAAATGATGAAGGTCGATATAAACCAAACGGCACTAGTGCTGCTATGAAAAAGTTTGCAGTAATTGATGTTGGACATTTTACGACTGACATTTTACTGATGAATAATTTTCAATGGATTCAGGAAAGTTCAGGATCAAGTGTTGGGATGTATAAGGCAGTTAGCGAACTGCAAAATAAACTCAATGCACAAGGCACATCCACAACTTTGATCGAATGCCAAGAAATTATGCGCACTGGCAAATTAAAAGAGTTTGGTGAAACTAGAGACGTTAGCGATCTAGTTAAACAATCTGTTCCGATGACAGTTAGTACAGTCGTGCAGGATGTTAAAAATTATATTGGAAATCAGGCGCGAACAATTGATCACATCATTATCGCCGGTGGAGGATCAGAGTCAGTATACAACGAGCTTAAACAAATCTGGAGACAATGTGAGTTGGCGGAGAATGCTCGTTTTTCCGTTGCAATTGGTATGAGGAAATTTGGTATTTCTCAAGCTTTAAATGATCCTTCTAGCATCGCGGATTAAGCTTATGAAATCGAAGGAAGCCAAGATAATCATTAGAGGTGATTCAGACCCAGAAATTCTGAAATGGGTGAATACACTTAAGTATGGTGCATTTCCAAAAATAATGATTGAAATCCTTCGGTGGTACAACAGGAACGGATTATTAGTTAGGGGCGGAGCTAATGCTCCAGATTTATTGCCACCCAAAATACCCCTTAACCAAGAATCAATAGACTCACGTATGTTAAGCGAGATTTTGGAGATCGTTAAAGATAATCACCGCATTCTTCAATCTGGAACGTCCGTCCCACCGACTGAAATACAAGAGCAGAGTGTTAGTAATCAGTCCAATTCATTTCAAGAAGATGATGGAGCCGGATCAAATTCGGATTTAAGACCAGAACCGGTTATTGAGTCACAAGATGATTCAGCCCAGATACCAGTAATGTCAAATTTTAAAATTTATAAGTGAGTATTTATGAAAACTTTCAAAAAGTTATTAATTGGTTTGACTTTATCAGCATCCGTTGTATCTGCGAATGCTGATATTGCGACTTTAAAGGCAAATTTAAAAAAGAATTATCCCGCAACTAAGGTGGCTTCTGTAGACGAAACTCCCATAAAAGGTGTCTATGAAGTGGTTCTGGGTAAAAATCTGGCATATACAGATGAAACTGGCGAATTCTTTTTATTTGGTGACATTATTCGAATGAAAGATCAATCTAATTTAACTTCTCCTAAACGTGATGAGTTAAAGAAAATTGATTTCAGTTCTCTACCTATTAAAGATGCTATTACTTATAAGAGAGGTGATGGATCACGGAAATTAGCAGTATTCAGTGATCCTCAATGTCCATTTTGTAAACGTCTCGAACCAGAATTGATGAAACTGGATAATGTTACGATTTATGTATTCACAAATCCTTTAGTAAGTCTCCATCCAGACGCAAGAAATATTTCTAAAAAGATTTGGTGTTCTAAAGACAAGCAAAAAGCTTGGAGAGAATATTTGGTATCAAGTATAGAACCAACATCAGATGGTATGTGTGAAAATCCAGTTGATTCCAATGTTCAATTATCACGCGAACTCGGTTTTGATGGTACACCTATGACGATCTTAGAAGATGGGTCCGTGGTTGCGGGGGCTGTATCTGCCGGAGAGCTTGATTACAAACTGGATAAAGTAGCAATTTCTAAAGCGAATAAGAAATAAGATTAGGGATATAAAAATGCTTAAACCCAGATATAGAAATATTCTATTGGTTATCGGTGTTAGTGCTAGTTTTTCCTTTAGCCACTCTGTACTTGCTAAAGACTTTGGTACCTACGGTGATACATATCCCGTTGCAGAGATTAATTTTATTGAAGCTATCCAAGGTAAGTTGCAAGGCATGATTGATTCTGGTGAATGGGAAACCTTCAAACAGAAATATATTCAAGAAACTATGGAAGGGTTTAAGCGACCGAAAGGCACGGAGCTACCTCACGCCAAGTCAAACAAAACTCGATTAGTTGATCCTTCAATTATTCTTGAAATGGATATTCAAATGCCAGACGGGAAATATATTGCGCGAAAAGGCGATTATATTAATCCACTTAAGCAAATGGGTATCTCACATCCTATGGCATTCATTGATGGTGATGATCCAAAACAGGTTGAATGGGCTGTAAAACTACGTGAAAAAAACCCAAAAACATTCATCATTTTAGTAAGCGGTAATTGGTATGACTTAAGCGTAAAGCACAAATTTCAGTTTTGGTTTGATCAAACTGGCGAATTTATTAATCGTTTAGATATTCAAAAAACGCCAAGTTATGTAACGCAACAAGAAATGAGGTTGAAAGTAGATGAAATCGCTCTTTAATTTTAATGTGGCGATTGTATACGCCATAAAAGGAATTTGCCGTTATACGAAAAATTTTCTCTCAGCCTGTTTGCTTATTATAAGTGCCTTGGTATTAGTGGGTACCACAAATGCCTATGCTGAGGAGAGTGGAAGTACGAAACAAAATCTTGTTTGTACTGGAGAATTTACGAATCCAATTACAGGTATGTGTTGGAGCTGTATTATGCCTATTGGAATATCGAGCATTTTTTACAAAGGCGGTCAAGATGGGACAAAGGATTTAACAGGGTGGAAACAGTACCTTTGCACTTGTGATCTGTATATCGGTGTTCCTATAAGTTTCTACGAGCCGGCGCGTGTGATGGATGTAACAACCAAACCCTATTGTATGGTTGCACTTGGAGGGGTTTCGTTCGCTGATACTGGTTCATTCACAGGAGATACTGCGGGATTCGTTGGGCAAGAGGAAGATCAACAGCATACAAGCACATTTTTCCAAGCTCACTACTACATTAATCCGGTGATGTATATCATTGGACAAATGTTGGATAACTCTAAATGCTTTGAACAAAAAGGGTTTGATGTCGGATACTTAACCGAAGTTGATCCATCTTGGTTGTTGGCTGAGTATGCAAACTTGCTTTCACCAGACGGGTACTTATACGGAACACTTCCTGCGGTCTTAGCTTGTACTGGAGATTGTGTAGCTGCCACTGCGCATTTTGGCATAGCTCCACTTCATTGGTGTGTAGGATGTAATGGTTTGATGTATCCAATGACGGGTAAAATTGATGGATCAGTATCTACAATGGACTCGAGCGGTGTCGTCATGTTGCGATTATTGAATAAGATGCATCGTGTTGGAATTAATTTGAGCTATTACGGAAACAATGGACTTTGTGGCGGTTATCGTCAGTTGCTTATGAATAAGCGTCAATACAAATATAGTATGACTTATCCTGTAAGTCAGACTAAATCTATTGCAAAAGCTATGTCACAGGCAATTGCAGGCTCAAATTCTAGTACTGGTGGTGAAACCGGAGCTGTAAATGATGGAGCGGGTATAGCAGATGTTGAAATGAAAAAATCAAAGCAATGTTGTCAGCCATTCGGTCGCACAACTCTTATTTGGGGTACAGGACGTTACTATCCAGTAAAAGGTGAAGATATGTCTTTCCAAATTTACCGTAAGAGAGATTGTTGCCAAAAAGTGTATGGATATGGTGATTAAACATGAAAAAACATAAAAAATCTTTTTTGGCTCTAATAATGTTATTAGCAGCTATGGAAATTCATTCTGCCCCTGTAGATCAAAACAGAGCAGTTGGCACAAATGTTAAAGATTTAAAATCCACTGGTTATATTGATATAGAACGAGTGAGACGAGAAAATCCTGTACCCAATGTAGATTTAAATCAGCAACAGAAAGAAGCCACCAGTGTACTTGAGCGCGTAAAAATTGCAGAAGGACAAAAGCTACCTGATCCAGTGGCTAAACGTCTTGAATTGGGTCAAATAGAAGTTCCTCCACAAACAACTCCTGATTATATAAATGATAAAAAATTGAAAAATCAGGTGGGACAAATTGATCTTGAGAAAATAGCCAAACAGTATAATGAGGCTCTTTTGAAAGATAAAAGTTCGCAAAATGGGCAAGGGGGACAAAGCGATTTTACGACCGGTAGAGCCTACCTATTCATTTCATCATCGATGCCTAAAGAAACATTGCAGGCATTATTAAATGATGCGGGAAAACTTGGTATAGCTGTCTTTCTGAATGGAAATATTGGTCCTGATCCTTTGAAATTTGCAGGTACTCAAGCTTTCATGAATACGATGGACATTAAAACTCCACCTGAACTATTTATACATCCTGATGCTTTCAAGATGTTCAAAATTGATCGTGTGCCTGCATTGGTTGTTGCAGCATCGCATGTTCAAGATAACCTTGATGAGCAAGGCTGCGCCGCACCGACTGATTATGACATCATGCGTGGGGACCTGAGCTTGGCAAGTAATATCCGAAAAATTTTTGAAAATGCGTCAAGTCCTGATATTAAAGATATAGCAAGAGGTTATATGAAGAATATATCACCAACATATCAATAATTTTAGCTCCCTAGTGGCATTCCAAAATCTTAGGAATGTCACTAAAAGTTTTAGCTAACGACAAAAATAATAGTAAAAAAGCAAAAGGGGGTAAGTTGTAAATTATAGAAATGGAAGGTCCATAAAATCGAAAGAATCGATATAAAAAAGAAATTTGGTCCAACAATTACATTTCAGAACTATAAATCGGCGGTCCGATAGTTATTGACAAACAATAGGGTGTAAGGCTGTATTCATATCGAAGTCTTGGTCAGTACTTTCATTAATTTGTTCTTTGAATTTCCCCGTCTCATTGTCAATGCTTAGAATTTTTTTAACAACTGTTTTTTTTGCTGCGCAATTCATTTCAACATTCAATACTATTCTTCCATCATCCAAATCATATTCGTCAATTTTGTTATCAGAAGATACGGGAGTGGGGTCGAAGTTTTGAGTAGTTTCTGATGTAGACACGCCCGTTAATAGTAAACTAAAGGTGCTTTTATTCCCTTTTCGTTTAATGGAATTTTTCAGCACGTAAGCGTTGAAAGTATCATATCCGGATGTTTGAGATGATACTACAGGAATTAAGTTTGCATCGACTTGTGCTTGAGCAAAACTTAGAAGCGGTAGAGTAGAAAAGGCAAATAGCAAAAAACCAATTTTATTCTTCATAGATGTACTGCAATAATGTGGTATATTGTCTATTATTTTATATTAATTTGATAACTCATGCGATATTCAGATGAATTTATTGATGAAGTGGTAAAAAGTTATCTTAGAACCAAGAACAAAAGCTTCGTCAGTAAAAAATATAACATTAATCTTCATACAGTTAGGTATTGGATAGAGCGTTATGAAAATGATTTAAAAATTAAAGATTATGCAAAAGAGTTGGCTGAAAAGGCTGTCGTTCTAGCGTACTACGATGAAGTAAAAAGTTATGATCTGGTTGCAAAAAAATTCGATTTAGAACGGAATGAAGTTAAAAAAATACTTGAAGATTATCGGGATGAAATATTCTACTTAACACCAAAATTTAGAGAAATAAAAGCAGAGTTTAGAAGACTATTGCCCTTTTTTACAAAGGTATATGAGAAAAATCACAGCCTAATGGTATTGGAGAAAGTCTTACTTATTGAAATGTATTTAGGGCGAACAGATGATTATCTTTTAGAGAAATATAATCCTTCGTCCTATTTATTAGATAAAGTCAGAAAATCGATGAAAGGTTTTGATGAGAGTTGATTGACAAATATTTTTTAATGTTTAATAATCTATAGCGGATGCAGTAGATTAGCCGTAAAGGTTTGACCTTACTTCAACCAAAGTTGATGGATCATTAAATTGATCGAAGCCCATTTTCATAATGGGTTTTTTAATGCCCGCCATATTCTTCTTCTGTTAAAAAATAAAAATTTACGACATAGGGAACTATGCTTTTAACTGCAATCCCTTGCTTTAAGTATGGTGAAAACCTCGCATAACGCATTTCATTTTCTATTCTTTTTTTTACCAAAGGATTGATACCATTAGCAAAATAGACTTTTTCAACATATCCCTCATTGGTTATGAGCAATTTCACAAGCAGAGAATGAGGAAATTTACTTGAATCCTGATCTGGAGTGATTGTAATAGTAGGGGCATAAAGCACCGTTACTTCTTTATCGAAATTTATAGGTGCGGCATAAGCGGAAATAGTTAGTGTTGCTGCAAAAATTAAGAAAAAGAGATTTTTAAAGCACATACCACGATCCTAATTTTGTAAATATAGTTTATTAAAACATTATAATAAAATTTATGTATTATAATAAATATTAAATTAATATTCTTTATTAAGTGGTTTTATGAAAAAGTATTTATCAATAGTTCTTTCCTCTCTAATGTTTTCAAGTTGTACCACTCCAAATTTGTACAATAGTTCGATGGAGGATGCAGCTCCGACTGTTGTTGAAAATTTCGATCAAGTTCAAGTAGATGACGTTAAGGGACCCGAAGAAGAAATACTTGTCGATAATGGATCAGCAGAATACTTCTATAAACTCGGCGTTAAGTATGAAGAAGGTAAAGGAGTTGAAGTCGATCTTACAAAAGCTGAGCAGTATTATCAAAAAGCCATTGATCGTGGATCAGTGGATGCGATGAATGCGCTAGGTGTTATTTTTTTGGGTAAAGGTGACTACGATAAAGCAAAAAACTTCTTTGAAAAATCCGCTCTTGAGGGAGATGAAATAGCAAATTTTAATCTTGGAAACCTGTCCTTTATTGGTTTCAAAGGGAAGGAGAACAAACAAGCTTTAAACTTCTATCAAAAGTCCGCAGACAAAAAATATTCTCCGGCTTTTGTAGCGTTGGGTGATATGTACGCGATGGGGAAAGGTGTTACTCATGATGTAAAAAAAGCTGAGGAAAATTATTTAAAAGCTGCTGATCTTAACGATGATCTAGCTATCGATAGACTCTCGCTGTTATATCTTCTGCAAGACGGTATGGAAGTAGAATCTGATGACACAGAAAATTCCATTAAAACAGTTCAATTGTTTCAGCGTGTTGCAGAGAAAGGCAATGCAAAAGCAATGTACGTCCTAAGCTTGTTATATCAAAATGGATTTTATGTAAAAGAAGATAATAATAAGTCAATTGAATACCTAAAGAAATCTGCTGCATTGGGCTACCCAGAAGCAGAATATTCATTAGCATATTTATATTTAACAGGTATGTATGTAGAAAAAGATTATAAAAAAGGCGTGCAATTAATGACAAATGCAGCCAATAAGAATTTACCAGACGCACAAAACAACATAGGTATGCTTTATTTAAAGGGAGAGTTGGTACCAAAAGATTTGAAGCGAGCAAAAAAATGGCTAGAACAAGCCTCTGCAAACGGAAGTGCAATGGGCGATTACAACCTTGGCGTTATTTATGAAGCCGGAATGGGAGAAAGCATAGATAACCAAAAAGCAGGGCAACTTTATCTTAAGTCTGCTGATAATGGATATTTGCCTGCATTCGCTAAAGTTGTAGATATGTATGCAACTGGAACGAAGGGCGTTTTAAAAGACAATGTAAAGGCAAGAGAATGGTTGGACCAAGCAATTGATAAAGATGACAGTGATGCAATGCTTCTAAAGGCTAATGCATATTTCTATGGAAATTATGGTTATGCAAAAGATATGGCTCTTGCAAAGGAGTGGTTGGATAAAGCGAAACAAATGGACAATCCCAAAGCATCTAGTGTTGAAAGCAATTGGAAGCGATCTGAAAGGTTTGTAAAATTGCAGGGATCATTTAAAAAATGATTAGTGGAAAGTTTCATATATCTCAATTCGAACCACAAATATCCGACTTGGTAAGCTTACAAGGTTTTGCAACTGACCTACATGAGTGTCTGATAAGCCTTGGTCTTAGACAAGATGTTGCGCGGGTACTGGATGCTGAATTTTCAATTAATATGGGGGTGTTATGTACCTCACTTACCATAATGGCTACTGAGAAAAAGGTTGATTCAGATTGGAGGTTTAGTCAATTTGGTATTTTATATATTGTTAATGATAATGAGGTTTTTACTGTTAAAGGAAAAGATGATCAGATATTTGAATTTAACCATACAGAGCTTTCATTACTTATTCCTATCCTAGCATGTAGAGAAAATATAATTGGAGCTTTGATTCAAGGTTTTAAAAACCCGTTCAGAATGTCACTTTTTTATCAAAATGTTTTACTACATTGTTTGAAAGCTTTAGATGGAAATATTCTTGATAAAGAAAAGATGTTGTTTTTTTTGGATTGTCATAAGCGAGAAGATTTTAAAAAACATGAAGTGTTTTTTGATCATTATCTTAATTTAGAGTTAAAATAGGTAGTTATAGTGAATATATTTTTGTTTGACGATAGAAATGATAGTTTTCTCTCAGGGGTAGTTCATTCTTTTGTTGTAAACGTATTGTTTTTAATCGGTTTGCTATTTGTGTACGGTTTATTCTATTTCTTTAAAATTGGTACATTGGGTCTAATTTTTTTTACTATTTATGCTTTAAATTTAAACTTATTTAGCAAACAATTATATTTTTTGACAGCTACATATTTTGCAAAGGCATCTTCTTATAGATATAAAAAAGATATAGGAGTTTTGCTAGGCAGTTTTTTAATAACAATAATAATCGCATATATATCAATAGATAAATTTAACTTATTTGAAATTTCTAAAGAGAACTATTCAAGACTTATTAAAGTTTCATGTGCAACTTATTTAATAATTTGTACTATTATTATGAAAAATAAAACTGTGTCTGGAATTGAATTTACCACAGAGAAGGTAAAAGAAAGTGAAAAAAAATTCTTTATAGAAAAAAAAGAACTAAAAAAATTTGAATGGATTTGGTATATCTTTTACGTTTGTTTATTAGGATTGTTTTTACTTTATTTGAATTATCATGGTTTTTAATAAAATGATTAAAAGGTGTTTGTTGCTTTATTCGATCTTTTTTGAGTCTTAATATAAATATATTTTTGAGAAGTGAAATATGAAAATATTTTTTTTTGAAGATAAGCATCAAAGCTTTATTGCAGGTGTTACTTATTCTCTAGCATTCAATAGTATTGCCATTTTGATTCTTTTGATCACTTATGGTATAGCAAGCCTATTTAACTTCGGTAAATTGGGTTTCTTTTTCTTTGTTCTCTATATTATAAATATTTCTTATTTTAGTAATCAGCTTTATATTTTGATTGCTTCATTTTTTGCTAATTCACCATCATATAGGTATAGGATGGATTTTGGTGCATTGTTTGGTTATTTGCTTTTTACAATTGCAATTGCATGGATAACACTAAGAAAATTTGATTTGGTACCGATAACTAAGGAATCATATTCTACCTTAGTTATATGTGGTTTTTTTTCTGCTGTTTTTTCTGCAAATACATTTATTTGTGATAATAAATCTTTGTGTGACATCTCTTTAACCTGTAATAAAAATGAGGTTAACAGCAAAGTATTTTATTTAAAAGAAAGAAAATTAAAGTATTTAAATATTTTTTGGGTAGCATGTGTAGCATTGATATGGTTGGTGCTCTATATTTTTATGCGTTTTGGGTGGTGGATGTGAAATGTCAAATAGAAGAAAAGATATATTTCCAGATGATTACTTACTATATAGTAAAGATCAAAGATTAAAAATTAAGGAAAAAAACAATGATTTATTACTCTATTATATTCGCTTAGCATTAGAGGCAGAACCTATGCTAAGCAGCTTAAAATGTAAGGCAAAAGGAGTAGAAAATTTTTTAAATACAGCCGGAGTGAAAGTCTTATGTGTTGATTCGTATATTGACAATAGTTCTGGAATAAGTATTTGCGATTGTTCCACAAAGAAAGAATTAGTATTCATTAAAACAAATAGTGTACTTATTAACAAACTTTATGATCTTTATTACTCAGGTAAATTCTCAGCTTTGGGTGGACCTGCGGCTGAGAACATACAAAATACTTTCACATTTTAGAAAACAGAATCAGGACTATGAGGGAATGCCCAATCAGCTTTTTGGACAACCCTAGATTCATTATAAAGAGGAATCGTGAATACAGGTGAAACGTAGGCAACGGGTTTGTCTAGTGTGAGTATTTGAATCTGAAAACGACCTGACGGCGTTTTAAATAATTCCAGTGTTTGCTTAGCCGGTATATAAAAATACCGAATAACCATTGGTTCTGTTGACTCAGTAAATTGAACGATAAGTTTTCCAAATACAGCAGTAGGATGCGGATTCTGTATAACTATCGATCCTTGACCATCAGTAGTTTGGGGAAGGGTGGGTATTAGTCCGGCTTCGATTGGAAACACACTGCCATCAGGGGCATGAATTAAATTTGCTTTCTTGAATAAGTTTGGATCAGGGTATAGCACATTATTTCTAATCTCCGTTGCTTTAGCAATGAGGTTGATTTGTTGAGGAGGAGACTTAGGTTGTTCTTCTGTTGGTTTTTTTTCAGCTTGAGTCGTTTGCTCTTGGTTATTGGTGGTATCTTTACTTTTTGAAAAATTTAAAAAATAAAATGCAATTAAGCAAGCAAAGAGGCTGTAAAAGATAAACTTAGGTGCAGAGTTAGTACCTTTTCCTTTGATTCCAATTGTTTTTTTTCGGCTTAGTTCTCTTTCTTCATTTATTGCTTCAATATTAGCTTCGTCATGAGGGGATAGATTCTCTGCTACACGAATATTTTGGTTTTTTGTATTCTTTAACCGAAGGTCCTCATCCACCATATTTTTAGTGTTCTGATTGGTCAAAACGTCATAGGCACTATGAATACTCGAATATAGTTCGGCTTGTTTTTTTGAGAATTTCTCAATCCCATCAAACTCACGCACTCTAATTGCAAAAGCCTTCTCGACTTCTTCAACGGTCGAGAAGTCTTCAATTTGTAAAACTTCGTAAGGATTTAATGGTTTAGACATTGGGTTGCCTTTGATTAGATTTTTAATAATAAATATTAAATTAATATTTTATAAATATAAAGACAAAAAAAGGGCTGCATCGATAATACAGCCCTTTTTACTCCATCCTTTATAGAAAGGGGTTGTGACTACGACAACAAACGGAGTTCACCAAAACATTGGCTAAATAATTATATTATTTTAATAACATTTATACAAATAGATATTTATAATGTTATTATTCAGATAATGTTTTATTGGGGGCTGATTGTGAAAAATTTCCTTTTAAGAACTAGGGACTTAAAGTTCATATCATTACTTTTATCCTTAATTTTTTCAATATGCTTCGCAAGCATCCTAATTTTATCAGATTCTTTGAAGCTTACGACTTGGTTGGGTTGGTTGTTGGGAATAGGTGTGGTAGGCATTATGCATCTTCACATTAAATCTTTTTTTTCAGTAGAAGTTTCTGACTTAGGTTTTTACTATTCGCGACTGTATGGGATGTATTTTGCATTCATCTGTACCAGTTTGGTATTTATAATTATATTATCCTTCAATACAAAACATTTAAGTTCATTAAGTGGTTTTATCATGCTATGTGTGGTTTTTTGCTCGGGTTTTTTTAATTTTTTACGTGACAACTTTGCAGACCAACAACGAAAGCACTTATTAGCTAAAGACTTAATCGAAAAAAATAATAAAAAGAATAACAACTAATTATTATTCTTTTTTCATTTTATTGGAGTTGGGAGGGCTAGGAATAGCACCCCCTAGATCGCTAAGATCAATTTGAATATCAATACTTTGACCAGAAGCTGTTTGCAGATCAAAATTTTCGAGTATTTGTTCTTCCGACTTATCATTTTCCGGAAAATCTTCTAAGCTAGTTGGAAAATCACTATCAAAATCAATCACAGGTTCAGAAACAGTATTCAGAGTTAGCGCATCAAAATTTGACAGGGGATCAATGGCTTCCTCAATAAGAATATCTTCGTTATCTTGAATCTCCTCATAGCCTACGGCAAAATTATCTTCATTAGTCGCCGGCTCCTCAGAGTCTACACCAAGAGTATCACCAGAAATATTAAGACCGACATCATTCATTGCTATATTGGAAGTCTTATTATCTGAATCTACAATCAATTCTATAATTGGTTCGTTAATAGGAACCGGAGAATTTTCCTGATTACTTATTATAGGGCTAGTAACTTCTTCATTAAATTGTTTAGGGTCGTTGGTCCCTAACTTTTCTAATAAACTAGATGGTGTACCTTCATTCAATACATCATTATTACCCTTTTCATTCGTCTCAGCGAAAACTAAGCTTCCTTGATTTTCGTTATTGGGTGTTTCAGCTCGTTTCTTTTTCCGCTTTCGGTTTTTTTCAACTTTTATAGTTTCAGTTTCTACTAAAGGCTCAGATAAGTTTTCTTCAAATAATTCAATAGTGCTACATGTATCATTAGCCGTATTTAAAATATTGTTGATAGAATTTTTTGAGGTTTTTAAGTCATTTGTTTTGTTAATAAAAGAGTCATCAATTTCGAGTTTGTTTCTAAGAGAGGTTAAGCCCTCCAACATATAGTCAATGCTTCTAATGAAAGTGTGAGTAAGAAAATTAGCTTTTGGTTGATGATCTGGTGCAAGAACATAAACAAGGTCAGTAATAGCATTTAAATCAAAGACCTTTAAGTCCACACCGCTATTTCTGATATGAATCTCTGTATTTTCATTAGTGCAACCACAAGTTACTAACAACCTAATTGTTGCTTGGGACGTACTTTCACGAAAGCTGCTAGCAATTGTATTGATATGTTCTTCGGTTAGATTTTTAATTTGGCTTAAAACCCGAATCTCTACTAAGCTTGCCTCATGCCTTGCAAGAAGATATTGGTCTAATGGGTTTTCACTATCATCGGTTTCGACTTTAACTTGCCTCACCGACTGGAATCCATAGGCTTTAAACAAAGTTGTAATATAAGTTGTGAAGTCATCCTCAGCGAGCTTATGTAGTTTAGATAGGGAATCTGCAAGATGATCAAATTTGCTCTTTTTATCTGTTCTCTTAGGAATTCTGGTAAATAAATATATAGCAAAAACAACAACATCAACAAGGTAAATTATTTGAAATTGATCATAAATTTGGATCACTTTATAGAGAAGTAGTGCTAAGATAGACTGAGCAATTAACGTCCAAAATGAAAATGCTTTCAGTATTTTTTCTGGTTTAGAGATAAAGATACTTATAGCAATTGTTAAAAAAAAGACGGCAAGATAGTTGAGGATTAATATTTCAAGCTTAGCCATGGTTGCTTATCATCACAATGAACATTAAATGCATTTAACATTTTATCAAATTATTGTTAATTTGATAAAAGTATGTTTTTAAAACTTATTATTTATAATATCATAATGATAATCTAATATTATGATTAATTGTTATGAACAACACCATAAAAATTCTGCTTTCGAGTTTATCTTACGATAATCTGAAAATTGCGACTTTACTAATCGCATCCGGTACTTTTGTAATGTTGAAACTCTTTGGGTTAGCTCCATTGTCTCCCTTTGTGATTCTTCCCTTTGATGATGTTTTGGGATCAAATTCAAATATCTTTTTTACTTATTTTTTAGATTTTAGTGGTGTCTTAAGTTCCATACTTCTTGTTGGAATTATTGTATTTTTTATCATGTTCCAATTAGTTATGATGAGTTCATACATGAATGACCAGAGTAAAAAATGGTTGATCTTGGTACTTATAGCAGGTTTGGGGTTCTATGGGTGGGTTTCAACAATCAATCCGGTTATTGAGAAATTTGAGAATCGTTTCTTAACAAGTTTTAAAGTAGGGAGTATGGTTTATTCTAACAAATACGTAGAAGCCTATGGAATTGTTGCTGCTGAAAAGATTAATCCCCTTGAAAAAGCTTATCTCAATGTTCAAATTTCTGCTGATCAATTCAAACAAATTCCAAACCGTGACAATGAAATGTTATTAAAAGCTGATACCACTCAGCTTGATAGCGTCATCAAACAAAATGATAGTAATATTGGTCAAACGGACGCGAATGTATTATATAAAATATATAACCTATCTAACAGCAAGGATGAACTGCCGGAGCTTAAAGCTGTAGCTGAAAAAATTGATCAAAAGGTGGTTTTGTACAGCGTTCTAGCAGCTTTATTATATCTTTCAGCACTTTATAACATCTATATATATAGAGCGAAAATGGGTATGACTAATAAATAAAGTATTCCATATATGCGGTATATTTGATATTGTATTATCGATGTTGTGCTTTAAAGATAAAATTTAAATCGGTGTAAATGTTATAAAACTAATCAATTTAGGGAGTTCAAATGAGTATTATTAATGATGATTTTACTATGAAGTTGATTGGAGCTTTTGCATTATTTTTCTTGGGATTTGGAGGTGGTGGTTTACTAAGTTTTATTATTGCCTTAGGTGTCGCCGCTATGGGCTTACAGATAGACGTAAGTAAAACGGTGTATTTAGGAGCAGTAATTGGACTTTGTTCAACACTTTGCATTGTACTATATGCTGTTTATACTAATTTTAAAGCACGAGTCTAAAATGATTCATGCTTTATTTATAAAGTGAATATATGGAAATTTCAGTAGCTTTGTTCTTTATTGATGTGTTATTTGGATAAAATGTAAAAACTCTATCATAGGCATACTTATTGTCTTGAAAAACAACGAATTCTTTTGAACGATAAGTTTTTTTATTAGCTAGGTTTACCCATACGATTCGATAGTAACCCGATTGCACTTTTGCAAATGAGAATTCATCACCGGCTTTTAAATATATGCCTGTTAAAAGTTCATTAAGGTCTATCTTACTTTGGTCATTAAATGGCTTTATTAGGTAAAGAAACACAGCTAAATTTGAATGTCCAAGTTTATTACTTATTGAAATATTTAATTTTCCTTTACTGTTTAATGTTGGATAACCAGTAAGTAGTCCAGTTTTATTCGGGAAATCAAACCCATTCGGGGCTTTCTTTAAGATATTTGAGATAGATACCTTGGTTTTAACGGCTTCGTTAGAATTTATTTGGGCATGTTCTTTCAAATTACTTGCTTGGTTCTGCTCATTAAACTTACTTAAAAAAGGATTCGTAATTTCATTGTCTTGAATAACACTTAAATCATTATAATACTCATAGAATTGAGATTCTTGTTTTGATTCCGTAGAGGAAGTACTTAACTCAGTCTCCGTTAATGAAGGAGTTGAAGTTTGCTGTTCGTTTCTTTTAGGTGGCAAAGAGTGGTTATCACGATTGGTAGGTGGGGTCCATGCATGTTCAATTTTTGCTTTAAGAGAAAGAAAGGAAAAAATAATAATAATTAGCAAAATTAAAACGAAAAGAATAATTATATTTCCCTGATTTTTTTTCATTAATTGATCCAAATAATAAAACATTAGCTCAATATTTTATTTTGAAAATTTATTTCTTTCAATGTCGATTTAAACACTTATTTTATTGTTAAAAAAATAAAAAAGTATTGCTTAAATGCGGTATATGTTTTACCATTAAAAAAATCTTGTTTATGGCGTAGGTATAATGACTAAGCAAAATCACCAAGGTCCAGTTGGCGACCCAGAGTTCAAAGCTAATTGGAGTGGACATATATCTCAAGATTTGACAAAACCAATAAATGCGCTTCGAAATGATATATTTGAAAAAGCTAAAGAAGCTAAGGACCCTACATGGCGAGATTTTATTGGGGATGCATTGTTGTATTTGTTTGAAAACACTGATGCATCGGAGATGTTAGAGCTTTTAGCCAAGAATAAATACTTGGATCAAAGAGGATACAAAGATTCGGCAAAAGTGTTAGGTGTTGATCCGGTAACTGCGAAAGCAAATTATCAAAAATTAGCTTTGAAAAAGTAGGTAGTAGAATGACTTTAACTCTAAATCTTGAAGGCTTAATAAATGAAGATCAACCAGAGACTCACACTCGTCATAGGACTTCGCGTAAAGCAATTGCATTAAACTTCTCAAATACAAATAAACCACAGGCTACAAGCTTGGTCTATTGGCAAAAGCATAAACTGGCAACGCCACTAATTTGGTATTTGTTTGATTCATTGGCAAATCAAGTCGATCCTGAAAACCCTGAAAAATTTCTTACAGTTCAGGAAGTCATAAAAAACAATACACCAGAGGAATATGCAAAGAAACTTTTGGACCATTTAAGAAGTCGCAAATAATTGTAACTTTAAGGGCTAAAAAAGCCCTTTTTTATTACATTTTCTTAATGTTTATTATTAAAATAAAAAACATTTTTTTAACTTTAAATTTAATATAAAATAAATATTATTTTTTTGGCTTTTTTTATGAAAATAAATCTAACTCTTATACCATTAACATTTTTATGCATCGCACAAGCTCATGCTGATTTTAAGGGTAATGTAGTTGCTGTAAGAGATGGTGGAAGTGTAATCGTTAACACCAATGGTCAAGACATCCTTGTTAAATTGAATTCGATTGTCACGCCATATCCAAATCAAAATCTCTATAGCCAATCACGTTTGGTCTATGAACGTATTTTTTTAGGCAGAACTGTTAATGTAGTCACGAATAATAATCCAAATAATGGCTGTGTACATGGTGAGCTGCTAAGTGATGGTGTTAACCTTAACGAAGCATTGTTGTTAACGGGGTATGCATGGTTATTTAATAAGAACAACGCGCCTGCTAGATATAGGCTTATTCAAGAAAATAATGAAAAAATCAAGACTGGATTGTTTAATCCTGATCATCATTTCCAGTTCAATTCCATAAGTTTGACACCAAGTTACTTTTTTAAAGAATGCTTGGCTTCAAGTGCGAAAGTTCCAATCTCTGAACAATATGAATTTGTTGCTGAGAGAGATAAGTATGGATTTGGTTATAGTTTACGCTCGATTGTATTGGGTGTTGCTTTAGGTGTGTTGTTGCTATTCAGTTTATTCTATATTGATAATTTGGGAATTGACTTGGATTTATCGAGACACTTTAAGTATTTTAATCGTAAAAAGAAAGATGCAGACGAATTTAAGTAGGGTATAACATGTACAATTTTGGAATGAGTAATGCCAAATTTTTTAAAGTTCTAAGTGGCATAGCAATTATTCTTATTACATTTGCTATATCTTGTACTACTGAGTTCAAGACAAGTTTTGCACAAAATTTAGTAAAGACAACAGGAGCCGTATATGTCTGTTTAGGCATAATATATACTTTTATTTTACTATATAGATTTTCGCGAAAGAAAAACCTAATACTGACATTGAAGGAAGTACTGTTAACAGTTGTTTTTATTACAGGTGTATACAACTTAGCTTTGCTGACAGACAATGTTCTTACGGTAACTAATCGTGATTTGGAAGCAATGCCTTCTAATGTAATTACTTATTCAATAATAGTAATATTCTTAATATTTCAGAAGATTGCTTTCACAGAAAATAAATTTTAAATAGGGTTGGAGTGTTGCATTTTTGCGGTATATATTGTAAATTCACCAATCTAAAATGAAGGTAGAAATATGTTTAGTTTTAAAGAGAATGGATTTGACATATCAATTGGTTTTAATAATAAATTAAGCATTAATCGAGTCTCAGATAATATCGATATATCTATATCTGGGGAAAAATATTTACTTTCAGATTTAAATCCTATATTCAAAAGTGAATCAATTTCAAATATTAGTGATGAAATATATATTGGATCATTTTTATTGAATAATGGTATTAGTATTTCAGGAGAGAATTCGATTGAACTACAAAAAGCTTATTTATTATGGGAATCTAATCAACTTAACCGTTCAAATATAACTTTTATTTTGCCAAAAAACAGGGATGATAAAAAAAGTGGTATTCCTTTATTTCACCCTTACTTTTTTGCTGTTGTAAATAAATTGGCAAGAACATCCAGTGGTTTAGATTTAGTTGGATTCGGTAAATACTTTGATCAAAATGAAATCAATTTTATTCATCAATACTGTACCTTTCATCCGGCATTAAGGCAGTTTTTAACATTAAAACTTCATTTATCAAATTCAAATCGAATAGTAGTTCAGTGCAGAATCATTGAATTGATATTGGAAAGCGCAATCGCACATGTAGTAGGTTATAGAGATAAAATAAGATTTAATAATCTATACTTATCACATAATATACCTACAAATAATGATGAAATAGATTTTTTTATAACAAAGTTTTTGATGGAATATGATCACGTTCTTGATTCAAGTTGTATATGGAAAGAGGAATTTGATTTCTTTAAAGGTGTAGGCTCTGGCGGTCATCTTGATATTTTAAATTTACCTTTTTAGAAATTAATTAAACTGAGCTAGTTGTAAAAATGGAAAAAATAAATTTACTATCAAATTTTCTTGTTCAAACATTAAATACTGAGGAAATCAATTATTTGATTTCTGAACTTACACATATCTCAAATAAACAATTTGTGGTTGTATCTGATAACAATAATTCAACTAATTGTGAAGGGTTGAAAAAGCCTTTCACTTTATTATCTTTAACAAAACGGGAAGTAGATTATAAGAGAATAAAGATTAAGTTATTGGTTCAAAAGCCTAAAACTGTTGAGAAATTAAAAAACTCAATTAATCAAATATCTAAAAGTGATGGTGGATTTTCTGATGAAATGATCAATTTAATAATAAATGAATTAGTTGTTGAGAATATTATTAATCTTTCGTCCGGAAACGAAATTATATGGAGGAAGTAAATGGCACTTTATGGATATTATTTTGAGCTTGTTCCTTTGCAACCAAAGCTTAAAGTAAATGAATTAATGACTCAACTTAAGATTCAAGATGCCTTTAGGAGAGCAATTTCAGTCGCTATAAATACACTGCATCACATCTCAGTAAAGAAAAGCATAAGTGGTTATGCAATAGCTATTATTGAGACAAATTTTGATTGTGATCCCTCTAACTCAGTTTCAGTTCAATCTAAGATAAGAGTCTATACAAAAAAGAAAACTTCTCTGGAGCATCTCCGTTCAGTTCTTCAAGATGTTAGATTTTTTAAGGATATATATAGTTTAAGCGAAATTAACGAGGTTCCAGTAAGCACAAATAGCTATTCAGCATATATTCGTGTAAGAATTCCTACTAAGAAAAAACAATTGAAATCATACGAGGTAAAGAGGTCTCTACTAGAGTCATTGCCCGACTGTAACTACATTTATTTGATGCCTAGTTCAAGTATCCATGGAAGTAAAAAATTGATACGATATTATTATAAAGTTACCTCAATGGATTTTTTAAAAATTGCACAGTACAGTAAACCTGATGGTTATGGATTTTCACGCACAACTAGATTATGTGCAGTTGCTAATATTTAACTCTGATTACGTCTTGAAGTATGTAAAAAACTTCATCTAACTTGTACTTGAAGTAAGTTGTTTGATTATTTTTCTTTCGGAATCCCTTTTGTGCATTTTATCTGTTTCATAAAAGGGTATATCTGATGATAGTTTAGCTTATTTAAGACTAAGGTTTTCTTGGCTACTTTCATTAGTAAACTTTTATTTTCTTTTAAAAAGCGGTCAATAATTTCAATTTGTTCACCATATAGCTCTGTTTCAATCAATTTGTTATTATTAAAATCCGTGGTGGATATTGGTTGACTTATGTATCTTCCATCAAAATTTATTAAATATATTGTTGCTAGTTCACGCCATTGCTGAAAATCTGATTCAGACCCATGACTATGAGCATTAAAGATTAAAAGCTCACCTCTAATTCCTGAAATTGATAGCATCATTCGCCAAATTAAAAATTCTTTTGTATTATGTATCGGTACTCTTGCGATAACTATTCCTTCTGCATCTTGGCTAATTTTTTTTGCTTTACTAAATAAAAATATATTTATATCTTTAGGTAATGTTTTAAAGTATGTATAGAATAATAAGTGTGATGCTTCATGTACTGCAATATTTAATTTTTGATTATAGTTCGAATAAGAATCTTTATTTTTTTTGATTATTAGTTTTTGGTAAAAAACGAAGTTTCGCATATTAAGGTAGTTTATATAAGATAATACGGATAAAATAATGATTTCGATTATAATGTTGTAAAAGAGAGACCCATTTTTTAAGTAAATTTCCTGAAAGAAATTCGTTTGTATGAAATAAATCTGTATTGCTGAGAATAATATAATTGTCTTTAGCAAAGGTGGAATTTTGCTTTTTTTAAACATATAATTTATGAATACTAATACTATTGCACTTAATGTTAAAGTTAATGCCAAGTCTACTGAAAAATATAATTTATTCTTAACTAAAAAGTAAATTGTTAATAGAACAAAAAAATAGCTCAATAAAGTTTCATTTAGTACTATTAGCGGAGCATACCAGTTTGAAAGCAGACCTTGATAACTTAATCTTTTCTTTAATATATGTCCAATAGTGAGCCAACTGCCAACGACTAAAATTAGCCAGAAATTTGATGGGAATATAAATGTAAAGAGGTAGAAACTTATATACTTAATTATGATGAATCCAATTAAGACTTCTATGATCCTACCTAAAAGGAGATGCATCATTTAATTGATGTAAGTGTTACTTGCTGTGGTGGATAACATAGACCTTCGGCACTACACCCTTGAAATCTTATGGTAAGAGGCGGCTTTACGTCTGACGCAATCTTGAGCTGAACCTTATCTAAATAAACAGAGTAAGTTCCAAATTGGGGGAAATTCTTTTGGAGCGATTTGTTCATGAATTTAAACTCTACATCCTTTTTTTGCTTTTGTAATAGAATTTTATTTTGGTACAGATAGTACCCCTCAGCAATGTTGATAGTAATAATATTACCACTTAAAACAGGCTTGAAAGCCATATTAGGGGGTAGGTATTCTTTTGCGTTAACAAGCGAGCATCCAGCCACAAGGACCGCTACAACGCATGTTTTTCTAAATAATATTTTCAAAACATTAGCTCATTTTTAATAAAACATTTCTTTTATTATATGTTGAATATTAAAATTTTGTATAATTAAACCTGTATATTATTGTGATTTTGGTACTCCTTATGGATTTATCTTACAAAGAACTTTTTAAGAAAATAAAAGATATTGAACATGAGATCATCGCAGACATCCAAAGTGGGCAGTGCTTGATCAAGGACATACCTGAATTGTTTGTTTCCCAACGTGTTGCAATGCATATCATTGTTGCGCAAGATGGGTGTTTATCTAACATTCCATTCTCAAAGTTAGATAACTTATCTTGTTTAGCAGCTTGCCAATTGTTAAGTACAAATTTGCTGACTATTCCTCAGGAGCGAATGCCTTGGGTTAGTTCTCAAATCAATGAACCGATGTTGAGTAAGCTCGATGAAGAAAATAAAACTCAATTGATTTGTGAAAAGTTTGTAATTCTAGATCATAGAAACATCATCTACTTACCTCAAACACTTAAGAGTGATCGTGCTTTCATAAAAAAATTATGTGTATGTAATCCCAAAATATTAAGAATTCTATTAAGGGATCAAGAGGATCATGAACTATGTTTACTTGCCATGGAGTCTCCACATTTTACCTTGGCATGTATACCAGAAATATGGCGTACGGCATCGATCTGTATTACGGCATTGCAAAGAAATTATAGAGAAATATTTAGTTTCCCAACTAAATTTATCGATCTTAAAATAATAAAAGAAGCTATTCAGAAATGTGAAAAAGAAGAAGTGCAAGCCATACTGGATTTATTGCCAGTTAAAGAATTTGATGTCGATCTAGTAATAATGAGTGTGCGCAAAGATGAATCTTCCTTTAGCAAAGTACCGTACGAAAAAATCACAAAAGAAATGATTTTTGAGATAGCACCATTTCTTAATAAGTACGAAACTTTACACCATGTGCCGGAGGATTTGTTTAACGCAAACCTTAGCCATCGACTGATCAATTGTAATCCAATGATGTTGTATGGAATTCCATCTAAGTTTAGAACTAAAGATTTATGTACAGATGCAGTAGCTCGCTGCGGAATGGCATTGGGGGCGGTACCTAATCATTTGAAGAATGATGAATTATATAAAGTTGCGGTTTCTAATGACGGATTATCCCTTAAATATGTACCTACACCTTATCGAGATAATGAAATACCATCATTAGCTATTGCACAAAATGGTGAAGCGATTTCATACGTGCCAGAAGATGTTATTGATGAGGTCCTATGTAGGAATGCTATTTTGCAAAATCCTCATGCAATTTATGGTATACCCAAAAAACTGCATTGCAATGAATTCTTTCTTATTGCCATAAAACAAATCCCTGATGTCTTAAAGTTGGTACCAACTGATATGCGTACAGTTGAACAATGTCTGATAGCTTTGGAGCAAGACAAAACTCTTTATAATTTTGTACCAGTTCAATTGCGGGAAAATCCTAGAATATTAAAACTAGCATCAAAATTAGGTTTGGTTGAAACAATAGAAGAAACGGACTGGATGTAAGACGGGGATTTTTAGGTTCAAAAATAAAATATAATCACCATACATAATTTTGTAACATACAATTTTATGTATGGTATTTCACATAAAAAATAATTTTTAAATTCTGGTGCTTGATTGTAACTAAGCATAATTTTTTTTATCGCCCACACAAACTAGCCGGCAAAAAAAAAGCCAATTAGAAAATTCTAAAAGGCTTTTATTATTAATTAATAAGTGTTTTTAGCACTTATTTCGTATGTTAGATAAGATTCAGCTAATTTCAAAACAGAATTAATCTTAACCAAACCTAATCCACGTTTGTGAACAAGATTGGAGGTTTCGCGATCAGTTCTGAATTTAACCCAATCAACAAGAAGATTATATTCTGCTTGAGTTAATCCGCTATCTTGAAACTTAGGAAGTGCAGCAGTTTGACGTACTTTGACATCAAACTCCTTATTATAAGCAAATAGACTTTGCGTATATACTTCGTTTCCGTCTCGAGAAAGGCGAATCGTATTGATTGGCGCACGTTTATCAACAGAAGGATTCTGAGTAACTGTACATGCTGCACAGGTTTTCATTTTTCCTCTGAACTGCATTGCAAAATATACAGCATTTAAGTCCTTATAAACTTGTAGGTTATTGTTGTGATCTGGGCAAGAACTATGCTCATTAACAACAAAAACATTCTTCATTTTAGGGAAGTGAATACCGCCATTAATTAGATTAATGATTGATTGCGTATTGACAGTTTTGGTAGCGTTTAACTTTTGCATGAGAAGAACTCCGTTGGCGTACGGATAACGGAAGAAAGCATTGAGCGATCATCAGCTATCCATACATAAAAAATTATAGTAAGGATAGAATCTGATAAGAATCACAAAAAAATTGATTTCCTCATTTGTAATATTAATTCAACTTTTATTATTAGGCAAATATTTCAAACATCAGGCTGTTTAAAAAAAGAAAAAGCCAAATAGAAGAATTCTAAGTGGCTTTTATGGTAGTTATACAGCGATGTTTAGTCGTTGTATCAAAATTATAGGTCAATGATAGAATAACCACCATTGCGCAATAATTTTAGAATCTTAAGGTGATGCTTGGCATCCCTTTTCTTAGCTAGTTCTGCTTCTTCAAGAGATGTAAACTGATTTCTCTTAGAGACAGGAATATTGTCATAGTCACGGCAAATAAATTTTGCGATGTCTGATTCAGAAAGTAAGAAAAAAAGCATATTGAACTCCGTTGGCGTACGGATAACGGAAGAAACGCTTGAGCGATCATCAGCTATCCGAACTTTAAATTAAAAAATGTAAGGATAGAATCTGATGAGAATAGAAAGGTATTCTTCAATGTTTATATTAATAGAAGTTTAAATATTAGGCAAATGTTTGTTTTAAGTGTAAAAAAAGCCAAATAGAAAAATTCTAAGTGGCTAATTTTATTAAATATTAATAATGCGGATAAGGCATTGTTTAATAACGATATGTTAAGTACATATCAACTTTTTCCAAATGATGTAGTGCAGCAGTGATTCTTACTGTTGAGTAAGAAAAACAATCTCTAGGTGCATTTGTGCGCCAGTTGACGTAATCATTTAAAAACTCCCTTTCTTCTGGTCGTGAAAAACCATTGATATAGTCTTTCAAGGGTTTAGCTTGTTCAGGAGCTATATAGCAGAAGAAAACATCTTCTAGCTTAAGGTTTAGATCAGTATGCATTAAAGCATTCAAACCTTGTTCCCCAAGTATCGGTAAATCAAATTCATTAAGAGCTAAAGTGTTTTTAATCTTAGTGAAATTGATAGATGTAGTTTGAGCTGAATTAGACATTTTAAGACTCCGTTGGCGTACGGATAACGGAAGAATGCATTTGCAATCATCAGCTATCCATACAAAAAATTTTTGTAAGGAAAGAAACTGATGAAAAACAACTTAATATGAGTATTCTTCAAAATTAATTTTAGTCTAATATTAATTTTTAGACAACGTAGAGTTGACAATTTTTTTGGCGATTTTCTCACAAATCTCAATGTGTATCTATGTGGTATGCCAGATCGAGTTGTGAATTTTATTATTAATATTATTAATTATTTATTAATAAAATAATCAAATAATACTTTAATAATAAATTTTAATTTATTATAATAAATTAAATCAATATGCATTATATTATTATGAATATTTATGAGGCAGTTTTAGAAATTAACAGTAAAATCCCAAATGTGGAGAAGATGATTGGCTTGTGGAAAGTTGAGCAAGCTATTGATAATAATAAATCTTTCATCGTTCCTAGTTTCATTTTTTATTCCTACTATGAAAAATATATAAATAAAATTGATGATAGTTTACTCGGGCTACCGTATAAAAATTTAGACTTCATCCATTCATTATTTGTTTGGTCCATGAATCCTCGCATAGTTGTTGTGTCTGAGTCTGTCATGGACTTTATCTATCAAACAAGTCTTTTAGACTATATAAGTCCAGAATTACTTTTCGCTTTTCCCTCACAAGCAATTCTGGTTAATCAGAAGTTTGGCAATTATGATGGAATTCTATTTTGTAAGGACTGTTTAGATGAGGGGATAGCTAATCAGTATTCACTCAATATTTCACTATTTTCTAATGATGGGCGGTATTCAAAATATTTCTCTATTCCACTACCGACCGTAGAGAAGTTCAATCCATTTCAGGACTTAAAGGCAATCCCTGATTGGGGCAATATTGCCTTTGTATTTTATGTTCTTCTGTATGTTCTAAGCGAATTTTTGCATAAGCAGGATGTTATTACTCAGAATGGTACCGATTATCTAGGTTTCAGATTCGAGGAAAAGATAGAGCAACATAAATTTAAAGAAGGGAAATGGCGTAAAGCTCATTGGCATACTTATAAAGAAAAACTTCCCAATGGGCGAGAACGCAAGTTGATTAAATGGATACAGCCAATTTGGATGAATGATTGAGAGCCTTATGAAAGAAAAGACAAAGAAGATAGTGATAGTGAGTACTGTTGGTATTCCAGTGATTATATTTACAGTCTTTTGCGGCTATAAAATATATCTTACTGGCAAACCTTTAAAAGATACTACGTCTATAAACACTCAAAATTTAAAACGACCGGTTAGTGAAAGCGATCGGGTATGGGGAGCCATACCTTCAAGTGCTTGTGCAGCATTAGCTAATGCAAATGTCGTAACAACCCCTTATACGCTCTTAGATGCTGAAAAAAACTTATACGGTTGTAGTACATCGGAAATAGAAATCCCAAATCAAAAAAGCAAGAAAACCCTTCAATATTCCGTGACGGGTTTTAATGATAAAGCTACGAATATTAAATTAGTAATGCAGATCGTAGGAAGTCAAGTCACTGAGGAGGCTGTAGTAGCAAAGAAAAGTTGGGCTATCTACTCCGCAGTACTTGCTCAAACTGTTTTTTCGCAACAATTATCAGAAGATGAAATGCAGAAAATGGTCCAATTGAAGAATGGAGAGAATTTCAAGAAAAATTACAATTTTCAGCTTATATCCGATGCAAAATTTGAACAGAAGAAGAATGTAGGGGTCTATACTTACGAGATTCGCGGTTTGCCGGTACTAAATGGAGAATAATATGATTTTGAATTATAAAAAAATTTTATTTATTTCGCTTGGATTTATCTGTTGTGTTTGTCAAGCCCAAGTTAATAATGAAGCTCCTTACTATAGTGAATCTGAAAAAAATAAGAGCATACTCAAGATGCGTGAATTAGCAAGTAAGTCACAGACGGAGATTATTAACTCATCTAGTAATTATAATAAGGCAATGTTCGATGCAGTACAAAAAGGGTATGGCGGATATTCAGATATAAATGTAGAATTCGATGATAAACATACGGGTCTTTCTAGTGCTGAAAAGAAATCTATTGAAAATACTAGACGTAATGTTGAAATAATGAAAGAGCAATTGAAAGGGTTAAAATGAGCTTATTAGATCAATTCTTAGAGCGATTAGAAATTCAAGAAAGTATTAGTTTTTCCAATTCTAATGAAGTGGCTTTATTTGATTTGTGGAAAATTCAAATTTCTCAAAATAAGTGTTTGACTATTCAAGAGAAAAATGCATTTGGAGTCTGGGAGGAGGTTGAACTCAGTAATTGCCACATCCCATTATTTATCGAATCTGGACGTGTTGTATTTGATACGAGACATTCTTCTAATTTTGAGGAGATGCTTGATCATGAACACAATTTATTAAAGTGGAAAACATATTTCACAGAAGCCATATTTAAAAAATTAACGACTTCTTATGATTATTTGAACTATCGTAGAACTAAAATTACCAATAATAAAATACTGAATTTTATAAATAATAAATTGGTTTCATTAAATTTAGAAAAATTTGCTTGTCTTGTTTCAATGCTTCACTCATTCTTCCAAGATAAATTATTTTCGTTAAAGCCGTTGTCAGAAGTATTCCCGTATGTGCCGGATAAAATAAGAATCAGTACACTTTTAAATTTAACGATCCATTCAGAAGCCATTAAAATTTATAATAAATTTTTACCTAATCATTTGGCTATGGCAAAATTTATCCATATCTCGCCAGAACTGTTGAAAGTTATAGAGACAAGCAATTTTTTGTCTAAATCGTCCTTCGCTAAATTGATATTATCAAATATTGATGATCAAGCCCGATTCGATAACAGCGACATTGCGTTTTTTATAAGTTGTGATCATTTAACACTACAGCAATTATCGCAGGATAAAAAAACCTTCATTCCATGGCTCCAGTTCTTTTCGAAGGTTGCACGTAATTGCAAATTTCATGATATTCATCTGCTATTCAAGGAGTTCATGAAAATTGGTCTCAAAGGTTGTATTAAGAATCGTAAGTATGTAGAAGCAATTTTCAGCTTTTTCCAGTCTAAAAGCTTTCAAAACAATACATCTGATTTGAGTTATGCGATTGGGTATAGCTTGATCTTTAACAGCATGAATTGGAATTGTTCTTATTCCGGTAATGTGGACCGTTATATCAATAATTTGGATTGCGGGATCGATGATATTAGGAAATTGGATGTATTTCGTGCATTTATGCGATTTGAAAATGAGGCTAATTATCTCAAGGCAGGATATTCTTATGGATCGCTTTCTAAAGATTTCGTAAAAGAGTTGTTGATAAATTGCCATATCCTTGTTGGACTTGACTGTAATGATACGATGTTTAGTGACATCGGTTTTGTACTCCAAAGAGTTGGTGACAGTTATGTTTTAATAGGTTCGGATAACCAGCCCGACCGATCTTTTTATCATACAATTATTGTAGGTAATGAAGTAGATTTATCGATGACTAAATGCGCGGATTACGAAGGTTATTTCGATGAAGTACTACGTTCTTATGCTTACTAATACAAATTAGCTTTAAGGGAAATCTAAGTATTAGAAATCGCTTAAAGCTTTTTTAAAGTTTAAAATAATCTAAGTCGTAAATTTCTGAACAATAAAAATTTTTAAAATTATAATAAACAAAAAATATCAATAACTTGCTTTTAGTTTGGTGCATCTTTTACAATAATTAATAATTTAAAGTATGTTTTAATTGCGGTATATGTTGTATATTGTATATATAACTTTGGAGATCGTAATGTCAAAAAATCCTCTTAACTTTGTACCTAATGAAAACCGTTTTAGTGATCGTCAACTTGTAGAACACGAAAAACAAATTATTTTTATGGGTCCAAATAGTGTTGTGAAAGTTAAAGCTAATGTTCCTAAATTTAAGTTTTGGATTGAAGATTGATACAAAGCATTCAAAAGTTTATGAAATTGAAGGAATTATTATGAGCGAGAACTATTTTTCATTTGCAGCACTTTCAGGCATTCAGGGTAGAAAAGGAAACTATCTAATACAGGTTCCTTTGAAAGTTTTATCAAAGTTTCTAAGGGAAGAAAATACACAGCTTCCAGTTGAGCAGAGAAGTCAAAGAATACTTAATAAAGCTCGAGTGTCACAAATCGTGAAATATATGGTGGATAATCCAGATTCCTATATTCTACCTCCTCTTGTTGCGTATATAAGCGCCGGTGAGGTAAATTTTGAACGGTTTGATGGCACTGTCAATCTAGGGCGTTTAAAAATATCCCTTGATGCTGATGTACGTCTTTTTGATGGTCAGCATAGACGTGCGGCTATTGAGGAAGCAGTAAAATTTTCAAAATACCTTGGTGATGAATATATAGCGGTAATGCTTTATAGCAACGGTAGTATTGAAGCTGCTCAACAAGTATTTGCTGATATTAATATTAATGCAACTAAACCGGCACAATCCATTAAATTGCTTTTCAACCATAGAGATAGACTAAATAAAGTAACACGAGAGGTGATAGATTCAGTACCACTTTTTAAAGAATATGTGGATTACGAAAGAACAAATTTACCATCCAAGTCCAAGATGTTTTTCACATTTAGTGGAATCTACCAAGTGACTAAAACGATGCTCAAAGAGGAAAAAATCTCAGACAATCCAGAAATCATTCATACCTTCTGGCAGGAAGTAAGTATCAACATACATCAATGGGCTAATCTGGGTAAGCTGCATATAGAGCCGATGGAGCTTAGAGATTCTTTTGTACATGCGCATAGTGTTATTTGGCTAGCAATAGCAGAAGTGGGATGTTATTTAATAAAAAACCGACCTACCGACTGGATGCAGTATGTTGAACGATTACAACATATCAATTGGTCCAGAACTGATCCGCAGTGGCAGGGACGATGTGTAATATCCGGTAGAATTTCTAAAGCTAGGCAGAATATTATTCTATCTTCTAATTTGATTTTTAAGAATATAGGTATTCCTTTACCAGAAGCAAATCAGCAGATTGAAGATACTTTCGTATCTATTGCATAAGTACATTAGCCCCTCATAAAAATTGATTTTTATGGGGGAGTATAATTTCAGTCGTGGGTTTATATGGGATACTGAAAATATGACAAGGATAAATACTGGCGATGGTTCACATGATATTCATTATGATGATCATGAAATGTCATTGAGTATGAAAATACTCAAAGCTAGGCTTTGCCAAATATTACTGGAAAATAAATTTTATGACTTGCAGTTGAGAAAGTCCTATTTCGTATATTTTTATAAGTTTGGTGGAGATCGTGGTTATGAATTCAACACAGTGAATCATAGTCGCACTATAAAGACTTTTAAGCTCCATGAACCGATTAGGGCGTACTATAAAAACGGAATTGAAATTTTCTTTGATAAAGATCAAGGTGAGAATGGATTTTCTTTCAAAGTTTTAGAAAAAGGTTCTATCTGTAAGCAATGTAAGAGTAAGAAATTTATTCGAGAAGATGGGTTTGGTTACATTGAATCTTGCCAATCATGTAATCCGGATTTTCAATTGCCTTTTAATTTCAGGTGATTTCTAAAAGAGAAATTAAGTAACTCTGCCAATGTTAAAATAAGTTAAATTAAACGATGAATAATTTAGGTGTCTACATGATGGAAAAAATAGTAAAAATTTTTAAGGTAATAGCAATTTTTATCACAATTATGATAATTCTTAATGGCACTTCACTTCTAGTTGTATATGGTTTCAAGAGTTTATTTTTTATTTTAATGTTGGTAGAAATCTGTTTATTGATACTTCAATTTATGTACTTACGGAAATCTAAATATAATAAATTAATTAATTTAGTTTATATTGTGCCTTTCCCTATAGTTTATCTTGTCACTTTATTAGGCTAATAAATATTTTGGAGCTAAAAATGAACTACTATGATCATGTAATTATTTTATGGACAGTCCTCTTTTTTCTATTAATTATTTATCTGTATCACAGGGAGGGAGTGCTAATTAATGAGTTTGATGAAAACTTTGATAGATCATATTTTAAAATAAAAAAGCATGATGCGCATGTGGAAAAATATATTGTATTTCAGCAGTATGAAAAAAAGTCTGCTTATTTAAGGTTTTAAAAAGTATGACTTATTATTTTTTTTTAACCAATTCTTCAACAAAGTTTTTTATCATTTCACTGTTACTATTTTTTTGAATAAATTTATGAATTTGATTTACTGTTTTTTTATTATTCTTAAAATGGAATTGTAAGCTTTTGGATTGCTTTTTCCAGAGCCGTTTTTTTTCTTCAATTGTTAGATTTGTTTCCAGATTTTCCTCCCAATCGTTTTGAATCGCCCATTTTGTTTGTTGAGTTGGAGTAATTCCTTTGAAATTGTGTATGCATAAACTGCAAAAAATAGCACGTAATTGCTCGGTTGCAGCATCTTTTTTTTTCCAATTAACTGAAAAAGAAAACTGTTCTTTATTTTCTTTTTTTTGAATAGTATAAGATATTCCATTTAACTCTAAAAAAACAACTGTACTCGCAAAAATTATATTTCTCTGGCTGTAATCATTATATTTTGCTTTCGTTTCTATTTTTTTATAAATAAATATATGAAGTAAACAGGAAATGTTCGCAAGGCTAATTGTTGTAATGAAAAGGATAATATCACTAAGATTTTGAGCCGCTACATACTTTGTTAATGGTACCATTATCAATAATACAAGAAAAAGAGAACCGATATATACTATTTTCTTTAGACTAGGTTCCATAAATTAGCCTCCTGAAACGACCTATAATTAAAAGGGCATATCCAAGAAAGATATGCCCTTGAGATTCAATTCTTAAGCATTGATTTGATTTTTAGACTAGCCGGTTCGTAACCCATTTCTGCCGCTTGACTAATGTATTCAATAGCAAGTTGCTTATCCATGGCAATATTCGTTGTACCAACTTCATAAAACTGCCCAAGAGCGAAAGTAGCAATTGCAGAACCATTTTTGCTTGCTTCTTCAAGGTCATCCAATGCTTTTGGAAGTATTGACTTATCTGGAAGATCACCAGTAATAAACATGGTTACTAAAATTGAAAGCCCTGCTATACACTTTTGATCCGCACTGAGAATCGCATATTTCAATGCTTGTTCTATGTCTTGGTTAGATTCACAATTTTCCAGATATAAAGCTGCTACACGCGCCTGAGCTTCGGAATCACCGCTATCTGCAAGTAGTTTATTTAGCCTTAATGTTTGGCTCTTATCAAATTCCTCATATTCTCTCTTATTAAAAAATATTTGGGCTACTAAAGATAAGCTTTTTGGGTGTCTATCTTTTGCACTGACGGCTTTCAAAAGATACTTTGATGCATCTGCATAATTTTCAGGCTTCTCGGTTGAGATGTAATGTAGACCAAGGATTAATGGTGCAGATTCTTCACCCAACGAACTCGCTCTTTTCAAAAGGGAGATGCC
This sequence comes from Acinetobacter sp. SK-43, assembly GCF_015351505.1. Lineage (NCBI taxonomy): Bacteria > Pseudomonadati > Pseudomonadota > Gammaproteobacteria > Moraxellales > Moraxellaceae > Acinetobacter > Acinetobacter sp. SK-43. Next base: position 73,044 of record NZ_JADKPY010000001.1, on the reverse strand, counting down.
TTTGTTTAAATCTTGTTTTAAATTTTCACCTTCTAAATATTCTTTTCCGAGTATTAGCAGGCATTCTCGGTGATTTAGATCACATGCCTTTTCCATATAGCCAATATAAGTTGACGAGTCCAAGGGGTTTATTGAATATAACGTAAAGGCTAGAGGAGGTATGGCATGTTTACAACCTCCCTCGACTGACTTCATTAACCAATGTGATGCAGCATTAAGGTCCACGGCTGTCCCATTACCTTCAAGATAGCAGCAACCTAAGTTTTTCATTGCAAAAGCATCACCAAGTTCGGCAGCTTCTTTGAAGTAACAATATGCCTGCTTCAAATCTTGTTGTACATGCTCGCCAGTCAGGAACATTGCTGCTAGGTTATTTATTGCCTTAGTACAACCTTTTTCTCGTGCAGCAGCATACCATTCTGCTGCATCAGATTTATATGAATATGTACCGTCAATCCGATCGAACATCTCTGCCAATTCGACTTCATGAGACCCATCACCACTTTTAGGGTCAAGGCTATTTTCTTCGATATAAGTGCGTTTTATATAATCAACAAGCTCCTCTTTTTTTTCTTTTGAGAGTGTGGTTGGGGTTTGACGTGATAAGACGGTACTTATTTCGTCTAATCCCATTGGATAGCCAAACTTGTATGATTGGATGAAGCATTTGATAGCAGATTTTAGATCAGGTTTACCGTTGTTTACTGCTCCGATTACATGGATTTTAGCCAGATTCACGAAACATGCACCAATTTGATGGTCAGCTCCTTTTTGAAACCATTCGAATGCTTTGTGAAAATCTTGTTCAACATGTATGCCCGCCATATACATCATGCCAATATTGTTTGCTGCACTTATACCATCAACTTTTTCTACAGCATCAATCAATAATTCATAAGCTTCCTTGTATCTACGCAAAGACAAATTGGGGTCAAGAAACATTGTTGCTAGATTAATCTGAGCATGTATATTTCCTTGATTCATCAATTCGCGAAATAGATTTTCAGCATCTCCATATTTCTTGTTATTTAAATGGTCCATTGCTGCTGCAAATACGGATTCGTTCGTCATTTTTTGTCCCTATTAAATTGAATAGCTTTTGGTTTTTAAGGGTTGAACAGTATCTAAATCATCAGATAATTCTTTTAGGCTTTTGGGTTTGCCTTCACCTAATGTGTTGTAGTTAATACGATTGTGGAAAACAATAAAACGGCGACCGGTTTCAGCAACTTGCATTACTAAAAGCATTGGTACATATAAGTTTTCATAATTACCAGTTGGATTGTTATCTTGATAGATTTCTCTGGCGAATATTTTTAAGGGGTTGTAATTGCCTCGTGGTGAGAGGTCTTGGATAGTTTCACGACCGAAGCGATAGGTCCGGCTGCCAAACACTTTTACTTTAAATTCACCGTTTAAAAGCTGATTTTTCAAATTCTCGAGATTTTGCAAATAATCTAAATCTTGTGAAAGAAAATCTTCTTTCTGGTATGGGTAATCACAAAAAACACTGAGTACAATTCGGGCAATATCTTTTGATACTGAAAAAGAATTTGCTGAATTGCTGTCTTTCATTAAAAAAGTGGCTATTGAATCTCGTGGCTCACTTGGGGCAAGAAATACAGATGATTGACCATACGAGTCCTTGCCATTAGTTTCAATGTACTTCTGAGGGATATTAAATAATGCTACGGTATTATTATTCCCATCAATGATCTCGGCTTGAAAGCGACCTTCTCGCAGAATGTTGTTTGTTTTATTAAGTGTATTTCTGAGGGCATATACAACCATATCTAAATTTTTAGATTTGTCCTCTAAAGTAAAGTATCGACAGAATTCAAGTACGTTTGCCCAAGCACGTATTTTCCCATTAGGTGTATGGGATTCATCCTTATACTGGATATTTACATAGCCTGTAACTGTTTCAATGCTTGGTTGTTTAGAGATGGTGTTCGCCCAATGGCTACGAAAAGTGGGGATATTATTAATATTGCCCATAAAAAAACAGCGATCAAAGAATAGAAAATTAGCATTTCTCTTAAACTTTTTAGCCATGAGTTCTTCTCTAGGCTTTTGTCCGGCATAAAGTCTCGTGACCGTGTGCTTTGCATTGGCAAGAGATGCTTCTTTTTTCATGCTAACTAGATCATGTGCAGATTCATCAATCGTACTTAACCGGACTCTAATATTTTCGCCAGTAACAAGGTTTGTGCCAGTAGCATAAGTTAGACCCGAAGGATCATTGGATATGTCTATTACCTTGAGGTAGATATTAGTGATGTTAAGTGAGTTTGAATTGTCATTATTGCCTGTTTTTGCTATTTGAGTAAGGGTACTCATCAGGTTATCTGTCATAGTTTTTCCAACCAAAGTTTGATTATTATATTTTATATTATTTAATGTTTTTTTCAATAAAATATTAGTGATTTAAGGTAATTAATATATAATAAAACATATATTTTAAGAGAGCTGATTATGACTGCTAACGGCTTAATAAAAAAATGCATTTTTCCGCTAATTATTGAAGAAAAATTCAAGGTAACTTCATGCTGCGATGTATGTGGCGAGAATAATGTTGAAGTTTGCAAAAATGATAATAATACAAATACTTGTATGGTATGTGACTTCTTTCAAAGACCAAATGCAAAGCTGTTTGGAATGTTAACTCATGTTCGCGCACATAGCCCTATAAGCTTCTTAAATTCGCTTTTAGTAATAGAAGAAAATGACTGTATGACCTTGGTTGTAAGTGAACGTTATGCGAAGCAAGTAACCGATACAAAACTCGTTAAATTTGTGGTATATGGTGTAAATGAATATATAATAAATTTACTAAACAATCCTAGAAAAAGAATTATTATAAGACCCACAATACGGTATGCAGAATATGCTCAAAATTTAATGGTATCAGATGAGCGTTCTGTTTATATTTCGACTTCAAAAGGGGGGTACTGCATAAATTTAGATATATGGCGAAAGCTTACAAAGCTTGTAAAACTCAACGATAAAAAAATTGTTGATAAAGCGATTAGCTTGATGCAAAAAATTGCCAAAGGAGAATTATCCAATTTGGATAATGATGTAAGGATGTTCGTAGAAAAAAACCAAATTCTAATGATCAAATTTAATGATCTGTTAGCAATGGATATTCATTCTCGGCTTTTTATATTGAATTTACTTAAGGTGGTGGTTAATGAAGCAGCTTAATGAATGGTTATTCGAAATAAGCGTTCCAAAGGGTAAGGATGCTCATTATACGCTTGTACACTGGTTACGCCGTAATGGATTGAGTGATCTTTTTTCGGAGAATTATAAGGCAATCACTTATGTTGTCTTTCAATATGGAGATGATTATGGGTTGATCGGCAAGAGTTCTGTACCTATTCAACACCCAATCGTTGAACATAATGAATTTGCCATTAATCTGGATAAGCCTATAAGAGTGGTAGTGCAATTATCTACAAAGAAAAGAATAAAAACACCGAATTTGAAATATGAGGCACAAACAAGCCCAAGGTACAAAAACTCTATTCGTCTAATGAATGAAGCAGAAAAAAAGGTACGTGTTCACAAGGTAATGGATGAATTGGGTTTCGATCCATCTAGTACAAATTTTGAGATTCATGAGGGAATAGATGTGCCGATTTATCATAAACGTGACAATTTATTTATTGTAGAACCCACGATGAATGTGATTTTCGAGGGTCTAATACTTCATCACGAAAAATTTGATTCGGCATGGAATTTTGGTGTCGGGAATAAAAGAGTATATGGATTGGGTTGCGTGAGGGTTCTTCATGACTAATAAAAAATTATCAGATTACATACATGAAGCATTTAATCCGCATGGTGTTGTGGTATCGCTTGGTGGACGATATGTCAAAGAGCAATATCAATATGCCCAAGCAGTCGGTGAGTCATTGATGTACCCAGATGAGTCACTTGCAATTATTGAAGCAGAAACCGGCGTAGGAAAAAGCTTAGGTTACTTGATACCATGTTTGATTTTTCTTAGTACCCACGTAGAAGCAAATCAAATTATTATTTCAACATTTACTCGGTTGCTCCAGAAACAAATCATGCATAAGGATATGCCGTTCGCAATTCGTGTAATTGAGCTATTAGGCTTGGAGCCGGTGCCGTGCGCTTACAGAATGGGTCGGCAAGCTTTTTATTGTATGGAACGAACTCAGCATCTTGTGGAGCAGCTCTTAGCGAAGTATTCGCATGATGTTGATTACTGTCAACAGTTAGAAGAATTTTTATCTTATGCACATAAGAGCTGTAACAGTGGATCAGGTTTGTGGCTAGATTGGTTGGAGGAATATTTTATGTTCCCAGACCATATCCATAGTAGAGATATATGTTTGTTGTATGATGGGCGGATCAGTAATGATGCTTATATAAAACATATCAATCAAGCAGCCTCCGCAAGACTACTATTGACCAATCATGCAACATTAATTGGGCATGACAATGTTACAGATTTTACTGAATCGGCTTATGCAGTAATCACCGATGAAGCACATCATTTAGATCGTCTCATGTCAGAAAGATCAAATAAAATCTTGCCATTTGCAAGGATAAGTTTCTTGCTTAGTAGCGCAAAAGATTTTGATATACATGCGCCGTATGTAAAAGAGACACGCCAGTTTCTTAAACATTGGCAGGCAAATGTTATTCAATATGATAAAGCAAATGGCTCATATCAGGACTTTTACATTAGTTCTGGTGGTCATAAGCAGTGGTTAACAGATCAGATTGATTATGTTGCTCAAATTGAAGCAAATCTACGTCATTTAGAGAAAGATTTTCGTGAATTTCAAAAGTTGAATAGTTTGGATCATTTTCAGGTTGAATGCTTAGAGCAACTAGACGAAGCATTAATAACTTTAGCGCAATGGCGGTCCTCTAATGATTATTTATATAGAGCGATCCTATACAGCGATAATATGCGAAATCCAAGTCTAGCAGTTGTAAATCCAATTGCTTCTCGACTTTTTGCACATACTTTAAAACGTTTAACAACACGAGTGATAATAACGTCTGCAACCCTGTTTGATAATAGGGTAGATGAAAAGGCAATAGCTGTTGCAGGCGATCTTGGCTTTTCCCATGAGGCGGTAACATGCCTATTGCGTTTAACGCCGTCTATGTATGGAGATATGCGATTCATTCTACCATCTAAGAATGTTTCGGTACCAACAAGTTATGACCGCGATAATAGATGTAACAGATTCAATAGTTATTGGTTGAAATACACTGCATCTATGATTAAGGAGGCTGTTAAGACAGGTCCCACCTTGGTACTGACTTACTCATTTGAGGAAACCAGATTAATCAAAGAACACATGGAAGGCTTAGGTGTTGAATGTATAACTCAAGAAGCCGGTAAGCGATTGATGGAATGCTTACCGGAGTTTATTGCAGGGCATTCTGATGTATTAATCACACCTTCTGGATGGGATGGTTTAAATATTCGTTCTGCTGACAATAGTCAGTTTTTGCAGAATATTGTGATAACAAGAATTCCTAATCCACCTAAGAATGAGTTGGAAGAATATGTAGCACGAGAATACATGACTTCAAAAAATATTCCGCCACATGTTATCGATAATATCCTATGGCTTAAACAAAATAATTATTGCGTCCGTGTGCTTAAGCAAGGTTTGGGTCGAGGCTTGCGGGCACCGGAAGATCGAATAATTATTTGGTTTGCTGATCCACGAATGCCTTATTTTAATTCTCCGAAATCTAAACCTCTCATAAATGCAATTCCTGTTAGATTTTTAAGCAATTACGCAAAAGCAGGCATATTTTCTAGTGAGGGTGAGGTGGAAGCTTATATGGATAGCGAAATTAGCGTTGTATTGTAGATTTAATTTTTACTTTAATTTCCATCGAAATTATTCACCAAATATTGAAAGAAAAAGAGTCAAGTATGTTGAATTTACTTTTATTAAGTTTTGTTTCTGTTTTTTTGGTTGTCTGGATCGTTGTATCTTTTAAGTCATTCGATTTCAATAGTCCAGTTTATGCCAGTTCAATAACGCGACTCCAACTACAGTTGTGGCGATCTAATTTTATAGCGAAGCAAATCGCCGTGGGATCGGTAGCTATTACATTCAATGTAATACTAATATTGGCGATTTTTGTGGATAAGAATTATTCAGAACAGATATTTCGTGGTCCAAGCTTGCCATATAGTGATGTCTTTGTACTGTTACTGTTGTGCTTTGGAGGGCTGACTTTATTTGCTCATTCAATTACTCAAAAAACCTTATCTCAATTAGAGACCCAAAAAGCTAATCTTTCTGCAACGTTGGTGGATAAGGTAAAACGGTTTAATCAGATGTTTAATTTTGGAGTAGTTTGCTTTGGGCTAATCTTAGTCTTGCAATTAGTCTATAAAACAATAAATATGTAAATATTTTGATAATGTTGTATTTAAAAACTTTATTTAAGTTTTAAATTGCATATAATCAAATTTACCTACAATACATAATGAGTTAGATGTAAATGAAAGAAAGCTTAGATCAAGTTATTGCGGATTCCTCAATCTCAGACCTTGAAGCACTACAAAAAGACATTGCTTCTGCAATTGAAGCTCGTAAAGAAAAAGAAGTTAATGATGCTCGTATTCATGTTCGCGAATTGGCTGCATCTTTGGGTATCTCTTTAGAGGAATTATTTGCGGAACCAACTAAACCAAATAAAAAAGCAGTTAAGAAGGCGGAAGTGAAATATCGCAATCCAGAAAATCATGAACAGTCATGGACTGGACGTGGATTAAAACCTAAATGGTTGGTTGCTGCGATTGAAGCCGGAGCTACACTTGAAAGTTTCGCCGTGTAGGTTAGGCTGATTTAAAAAAAGGACAATTTTTTTGTCCTTTTTTATTTGTTTGTATATTAATTTTGATTACAGCTTAAATAATTATTCTCTATTATTTGTGTGGTGAAATATTAAATTAATGTTTAAAAAATAATAATTCTGAAATATAATAAGATTAAATTTTAACCAAGCCAAACAAGTGGTGAACTATGTCATCATTTCATCCCTTAAGGATTGAGATAGAAATAATCACTTCTATCATTCATGGTAACTACTATCCAATACACTTGGATGGACTTATCTATTGGGCGGTTCGTAATTTTTCTGATACACATCCTATTGCAATAGAAGAAGTTGATAAAGTTTTTTCGAAATCTAGTGGGGTATATCATGCATCACAAGCTTTGTTCGTGAAAGGTAGAGATTCAAAAATTATTGCTACTGAGGTGGTAAGAGCGACACATTTTCAATGGACGGAATTTTCAGGGAAATTTACCAAACCTAAAAAAAGTATCAAGGAAAATGAAGGTCCATTTAGACGGTTATTTACTGAGAAACTTGCTACCAAAGTAAACAAAATCATATTTTTTGCACATGGTGATGCAGAGAAAATTAAATTTTATCTTAATAGCTTAATTGGCATAGGGCGGTCAGCAAATGCAGGATTTGGAGAGATAGCGAAAGTCACAGTTGAAGATTCTATGGAAGATTATAGTTGGTTCTATGATGATAAATTGAATCGAATCCTCCCAATAAGTATCTTTAACATGGCGCGGAATGAGCCAATTAAATGTTGCCGGTATAAACCGAATTATAAAAGTGGTGATACCACCGACTGTTACATTCCAATTAACAACGTCATTGTTATATAGGATCACGAGAGGTAAACCTATGAAGTATTATCAATTTAAAGGAGGTATTAAGTTAATTCAGCCTTTCACAGTGAACCTGCCAAATACAATTCACTTTCCTGTTGATACTAATGGAAACCCCCTGATGCCCTCTCAGACACTAAGAGGTTGGTTAAGGTTTGCCAGTTATCGTTCACTTTTAGAAGTCATGAAGCAAAGAGGTGAACTATTTTCAATTCATGAACATTATCTTCTTGCGAAGGGTATTGATACTGGAAACTTAATAAATAATGAACGTGCAACAACGATAGGTCTCAATATTGATGTTCGCAAGATAAATCCAATGATGGATTTATTTGGTCGATGGGGTATTTCTGGGGCATTAGGGGTTGGCAGTGCAATTGCCCCAATTTCATCCTTAGTTAAATCCGCAAATTCTAGTAGAGGACATATAGCTGATTCGTTTGATGATTTTGACCATTATATAACTGAGGGTGATAAACAGTTGCTTTTAGATATTATGGAACAAGATGCAGAGACAGCACCACAAATACAAGAATTAAAAGCCAAAATTAAAATAATTCAACATGAAAAAAGAAATGCGCCAAATTTTGAGCAAAAAACTGAACTAAACAAACAAATACAGCAGTTGCAAGATAGGGTTGCAGATATTAAGGGAAAAAAGACAGGTTCTAAAGAATCGGTTCGCCGTGTTAACTATGGGCTTGATGTTATCGCTGCGGACTCTGTAGCACAACATACCATGAAATTAACAGGAAACCATTTGGGGTCCTTGCATTTTTTATTTTGGACAATCAGTAAACTACCATTATTTCGAGTAGGAGGTGGTCGTTCATATAACTATGGAGAAGTCGAACCTTTCTGGAAAATTACAGAACATAATTTTTCACATCCGGAGGGCTTTCCATGTGGTGAAATTGGATGGAAAGATGGAGAATTTATAAAGGCTTTGGATATTGATATAGATGTTGATCTAAAAGCTTTTGAAAGCTCTTTATTGGATAAAGAATTATTTAATTTTAAGTATTTTGGATAAAAGTAGATGAAAAATAAAAAGCCAATTGTTGTATTGGCAACAGTAGCATTGTGTTTTGGTGGATTAGGTTATTATTTATCAACTGACTCGAAAGTAGATTCTTTCACAAAAGCAGAAGTAATCACAGACAGCAAATACACGGCTTTAAAGTCACTGTATGATTTATCGCAGGAAGGCGTACCCATCGCAATGGGTAAATTGGCTCGTGAATACTATGATGGTGTGAACATTAAGCGTAACGATGAAAAAGCACTTTTCTGGGCGAAAAGAGGATTTGAAAAACAAGACGAATTATCGACATTTATTTTAGCGCGAATGAACTACTATGGTGAGGCAACGCAAGCTGATCCACAAAAGGCAATTCAGTTGTTAGAGCTAATTAAAGATAAAAAATTAGAATACAAATATATTTTAGCCAAAATATACATAGAGGAAGCCAAAAAAGATAAAAACTATATAGGTAAAGGTGTTGAACTAATGATGAGTGCTGCTGATGAAGGTTTTCCTCAAGCTCAATTCGAGATGGCAAACACCTTAAGGTTCGGTGAATTAAATGAAGATGTTGTATTAGATAAACAAAGCTTGTTGAGGCGATCTGCCGAATACTTAGCTATGGCTGCTGCGCAAGATTATAAACCCGCCACCAGACAATTAGGCTTATACTTTTATAACGGAATTGGAGTAAAGCAAGATACTTCGAAGGGTCTGGAATTGTTAAATGATGCTGCGATTAAGGGTGATACCGAAGCAGCTAAAATTTTAAAGGCAAAAACATTTGATCTTGAAGTTAATTCAAATGGTAATTGAAAAAACTGTGCTTGATGTCTTATTTGATTGTGGCGGCGGTTCTAAGCAGGTAGAGAAATGAAGGCTTTTAAGCTAACGATAAGCCATTGATTACGGTAAAAATTCAATTGCTGCCCGACTGAAAATTATTTTTATTTTAAAGGGCAGCTCTCGGGCTTAAAAGCCAATTTTCACAAAGTTAGCCAATTTTTCCAGTCACAACTGATGGTAAGGGACTAAAGAGAATAGAGTATTATAAAAATAGCAGGTGCTTTTGAAATTCAATAATGTAATAAAATATTAATTTAAAATATTTGCGAGTATTAACTTATTTAATAATATTAATCTAATATTAATTGTATGATATAATCATGCAAATGAGTTTTTTTATTGAGTGGAAATTGTGAGTTCACTATCTTCAATCTTAGAGTTACATGACTATCCTATGATCTTTGCTTTGCAGGAAGAATTTACAAGAGTGAAGGGGTCGTTTAATTTGGAAAATCAAGCAGCTTCACTCGGTAGCTTTAATATTTTCTTGTCTGAATTTAAGGAATTAGTAAAAGCGGTACATGAAAAAGACTACATAGAGTTGCGCGATGGGATTGGCGATGTGATCACCACTAGCTTAGCTCTAGCATACTTGATTGATATGCAAATAAAAGAAAAGGATTTAAAAGATATTTATTTCAAAGAAACAATTTTTCCAAGAGAAGATTATTTGGGTTATGTAGATGATATTTATGATGGTGTTATTCTTTTAGAAAAAGCGATAGTAGAAAAAGATTTAACTCAGGTGAAGTCACAAATTATAAGAATTCTTGCGCACACTTACCATGGTTTACCAGAATTTGCAAAATTCACGATAAGAGATGATTTGGTAGCGATCACGGCATCTTCTTTGTCTAAGATTTGCCCAACAATTGATGATGCGGAAAAGTCCGTTGAAGTGTATGCGAAAAAAGGATGTGAAACATATTTCAAAAAAACTAATAACGGTTATGCTATATTTTCGAGCAAAGAACAATTCTTTAATGGTGAAACCATTAGTAAAGATAAATTTCTGAAATTTTACAATTGGTCCGCGCCTGTTTTTGATGAAATTACTGATGAGAAAACTGTATGGCAGTGCTATCCAAATGTTAAATTCAAGGCACTGGCTTTATTAGAAAATAGAGCAGCTTAAAAAATTAAGCTCGATCAAATTAATGATCGAGCTAGTTCCTATTTAAATATCAACTAAAAGGATTTTAATTGCATGAAGCGAATTCTGTTAGTAGATATGCAAAGCTTCTTGTGGTCGTATATTAGTATAAGATCACACTTACATAAGTATAAAATCATCATATTTCTTTATTCTAAGGAGCAATTTAGAACTATCAAGTCTCTTAGCCAATTGATAAAAAAAATTGCAAAAGTTCAGTCTATTCAAGATGTACAATTTATCAGGGTTGAAAGTAATGATAGTACAAGCACCATTTATCAGCAGATGTTTAATATAACGAATGACATTAGCGACACATACAATCCACACGATGATGTTTTTCATTTGATGTGCCGTCAATTCCCCCAAAAGCCAATTTGTGAAACATTAGAGGATAATGGATTCCTTTATTCTGTAATAAAAGCAAACCCCATATATTTACATTTCGAAAATGAGAGTGAGGCAAAAGAGTTTCTAAAAAACTCCCATGAAAATAATTCTAGGTTTTTAGCCATAAAAGAAAAAAATGTAACATTATATGATCCTAATGAATTAATAAAACAAGATAAATGTGATAAGGATGATCTCATTGATATAGAGCTTTTTAGCCTGTCTGTGGTAGATTTTATGCGTTATGATTTGAGGCACTTTTCATCAACCATAGACGATAAAGAGTTACCTGAAATAAAATCTGATTTGAAGAACCTGTGAGAAATAATGATGAAAATTTTAATTTCAATAAAACCAGATTACGCAGATAAAATTTTAAACGGTAAAAAACATTTTGAATATCGTAAAACAATTTTCAAGAAAACTGATATAAAGAAAGTATTAATATATGCAACTGCTCCCGTTGGAAAAATTATTGGGGAATTCGAAATTGATCAAATAATTTCAAATTCCCCAAATCAGGTATGGGAGGAAACAAAGCATTATTCAGGGATTAGTGAAGATTTTTTCAATGAGTATTTCAAGGGTAGATCGTTAGCTCATGCTATAAAAATTGCTAACGTAAAAGCATATAAAACACCTATTAGTCTAAATGAACTTAAAGAAGGACTCAAAGCACCTCAATCGTTTGTTTATATAAATTAATTACACTGCACCAGATACCAGAGGTCCCTATGCGTATTGATACAACTCTAGCTCCGTTTATTAGCTCAGATGATAGTGGAGAGGTCTACGGAATATTTAGTTATGGTTGGCATACAGAGGAAGCTTTAAGATCAAAATCCATTGAGAAGTATGGATTAAAACATTGGGTAGTTGATGATTTATTGAATATGGGTGGCTATTTTAAACAAGAATATTTCACTTTAAATGGAGACAACCTTTTAATCCCTGCTAAACGTAATAATAAAGGGTTTCTGCCTAATAATAGTTTTCCTGTATCTATGTGGCATCGATTAATTTAGCAGCTATTAATTATATAAGAATTTCGTCTTTTTTATTGGCAGCCGATATATTTTTTTTAGACTTTCTACTTTTTTTGTACTTTTGAAGTTTCGTGACAATACTAGGGTTTCGATCCGAGATATAAACAATAAACTCACGTATGATATTTTTGTCCAAGTAATTCTTGAATCTTGCTTTGGGTTCTTCACTTAATTTTAGACTAATAATATCAATATCACTTTCAGTTAAAGTGTGAAATAGGTCTGGTGTTCTTTCATCTCGTAATTTTTTGATTTCTATTGTTTCTTGTTCCATTACATTTTCCCTTCATAAAATTTTAAATTATATTTTCGAATCAATTGATTCAAGAAAGTCTATCGCTTCTCGATGACCTTGTTTAGCCGCCATTTTCATTAAAACGATCCCTTTTTTTCGATTCTGCTCAAAACCATTACCTTTGTAAATTAACATACCCAGTGCATATTGCGCTTCTTTAGAGCCGGTTTCTGCTGCTTTGATACGCATGTCTAAACCTTTCCCAATATCAGTTTTTATGCCAAACAAGCCGTTTTCATACATCCCTGCCAATACTTGTAATGAAGGTGCAAAGTTTGCTTCCGCAGCACGATGCAGCCAATCTAAAGCAATGTTCCTTTCTGGTTTAGTCAAGCCATCTTTATATTCGAGTGTATAAATAGCTAAAGCATGTAATGCTAATGGGTTGTTTTTTTCGATCCCCTGATTGAGTAGATTCAGAGCTTCTTCTAAGTTTTCTTGAGCATTTTTGTCAGAGGTACACAAACGATGTGTTTTTTCGATTTGTGGATAGAGGGACTTTATATAATTATCCAAATCACTGACAGGTTCGCCTGAACTTTGATCCATTCTTTTTTGGTCTATATATGCAGTAAAACCATTTAACAGCATTTGCCCTAACAAGGATTCTTGAATACCGGTTGGAGAAGGAATACTTAAACGTAAATATTTAATTGCATTATCTGTATCATTACTTCTAATGAAGTGTTTAGCTATATAAAGACAAGCTTCTGAATGACCTTGATTAGCAGAATTTGTGAACCAAGTAATAGCTCTATCTTTTGAATCTGGATCATCATTCTCCATCATAAATTTGGCAATGCTAAATTGAGCATCGGAATTGCCCCTGATTGCCTTTACATACGTGGTTAATCGCTCAAAGTAGTTCACTGAGGTTTACCCCATTTTTTTTCTTGTTCTTGCTGCATCTGTCTGTTCCCTTGTTGGATTTCCTCCCGAGTGAAGTTGTTTGTATTGATACTCAATTGGGTACTTTCTTGTTTTCCACCAACTGTATATCGATCATCACTTATACCAAGTTCTTGACGCATTTGATTCAAAATATGACGTGTAGTATTAATACCTGTAGTTGCATCAACATAGCGTTCGTTGTTGTATTGATCCATTTGTTTAGCATTGATATTTTCATCGTCTGCAATGTCCAAACTGGTCATTGGTTTTGATTTTAGTGATGGGGTTATATATATCGGATTCTGAGGCACAAAAGTAGGAATCTTAAGATTTGTAGTTGCTGAATTCGCCAACTCTATCGCAAGACTGTCTTGTATTGGCTTATCCAAGTCATAGAACTCCAATAAACTATTACTTGCGATTACATTACTGATTCGATTGAGTACATCCGAATTGTTAACTGTAACTTTGCGGATTTGATCTGTAAAATTTAAATGAAATAGACGAATTCCATGTTGGCTTTTTGGCAGTTCGAAAAGGTATTCAATAGGGCTTATCTCGTGGACAAGTTGTTCAGAATTTATGAAATGCGTTTGGTGTGGTCCCGTAATTTTATAGAGTAATGGCTGTTGGATAATAAGATTATTTTTATCGGTTAAATAGATGTAATCACAAGAAATCTTATCGTTCAGGGAAGTTAAATTAACTCGAGCAATTTTTACTAAAGGGTTCTTTCTTAAAGTAGATTGATATTCTTTAAGTGACTCGGTTTCATTAGATAAGTAGGATTTGATGCTTTTAGCAATGTATGTCAAGTCGCTAGGTTTTGGCATGTCTAGGTTGATACTTGCTGTGCTGAACTCCTTTTGCTCATTGTTGTAGATATATGATGTGGAGTTATCTAAGCAATCAGTCATGAGGGGGGCAGCTTGATATTTGCTGATTTCGCCTAAGCCACTTGTGCCGCAGCCCACCAAAGTTATAGAAATTGCGCAAACAAAATTAACACGATGACGGTTTTTCATAGCATTTAAATATTAAGATAAACATTAATTTTATAATAACATTTATTATAAAATTTAGTATTATTATTTTAATATTTGCTTTAACTGGTGCATTGTATGGATATTTATTTTCTGTTTATCGGTCTTGCGTTGCTCGGCATTATTCTCTGTATTAAGAACTACTTTGATCAAAAAAGAAAAAAAGAGTTTGGTCGCCAAGGCGAGATCATCGTTGATAGAAAATTAAGATTCTGGTTGGGGTGGGGTGGTGCCAAAATCTATGATGATGTGACATTTATGACGGTATCAGGAAACACAACTCAAATTGATCATATCGTTATCAGTAAAAAAGGAATTTATTGTATTGAAACAAAAAATCTAAATGGTGTGTTAAAAGGGAATGTGGATGAGAAAAATTGGATTCATATCAATAGGAAAGGAAATAAAAATACAATTTACAACCCTATTTTCCAAAATCAATCACACATCAATCATCTTGCCAAAGTATTGAAGGTCGATCCAAGTTCAATTGAAGGTTTTGTGACGAATGTAGGTGATGCGAAATTAAAAGGAAATATCCAGCCGTTATTTGGAAAAGCGGCAATTGAAAAAGGTACTTGGTTCATTTTTAGTTTATGGCTGCGATCTAATAATGATTATACAAAGGATGAAGTTTTAGGTTTTGTGGAAAAATTAGAAGAAAAAATTAAACAAGCTGATGAAAATATGAGAGAGAACCATGTTGACTATGTGCGAAAAATGAAGGGGGACCACTCTGGCTCTTTCATTTTACGATACTTATATTTTGTTATTGCAATCTTAATTGCATATATTATTTATAGAATATTTTACTAAATATTTATATTAATGATTTATAATTATATTAATATTGTATTGCTAATGATCATTCAAGAATGAGAGCCAATATGAAAAAATATGTGATATTTGGTGCAATCACGGCACTCTCTGTTCAAGTCGGCGCTGCTTCTTGGCAACCAATCGCTATCACTAAAACTGGCACGAAAATGTTTGTTGATAAAGATTCCATCTTGATCAATGTGAATGATCCCAATGAAATTCTCTACAAAAGCCGTTTAGAGTCAGGTAGCGATCAGGACGGGTTGAAAAAAGGAGAGCTGTTAGTTGCTAAAGAAACGATAAATTGCGCAACAGGTACTAAAACACTTTTTGCTCTAATTAAGTATAACCCTGCCGGTCAAATTTCATATAAATCTACTGACGATGGCAACGCAATTAATGTGGTTAAAGTCAGTCCAAACACAATCTACTCAGATGTGATGAACTATTTATGCCCTTTATTGCCAAAAAATAATCCTCAAAAAGAGGTTATACAATCGGTCCCGAATTTCAGAACAGATAATAAAAATATCTGGTCCTTTGTTACGCAGGATGAGAATGTTTTAGTTCAGGTAGATGAAGCATCTATCTCGGCGAATAAAAAAAATAAGATGGTAGCCTTTACAAGTAAAATGACATCTAAAAGTAATAATTCATCTTACTTAGGTAAGGGACAATATTTTATTGCAAAAAATATGGCTGATTGTGAAAAAGGGACGATCGCTCGTCTGTATGTTTCAAAATATGATAGGAATGGAACTCAACTCTCAGAAGAACGATATTCATTTTCTGAAATCAAGTACCGTATAGCAAATGAAAGTAAAATTTCAGGCGCAATTCAAAAGTATGTCTGTAAATCAGTTAGATAATTAATAACTAAAGATTTCTTAAGGAAAAAGTATGCAAAATCGATATGTTGGTCAAAATCTAAAAACCAATGTTTCCAAATATTTGGAAACACAAAATCATCATTCATTCCTACTATCAAGTCGGTACCATGTTTATATAACTGATTCCATTAAAGATATACAGGTTTATAAAAAGCATGTGGAGTCTTACTCAGCATTAAGACGGTTCTTAGATCAACATCAATCATTAATATTTGTTAGGTATTTCAGTGAAGAATCTGGAATGTTCAATATTGAGGGAGTATCAGAGGCAAATTTAATATTCGAGTTAAAAAAGGTTCTATATACCTTCCTCGTAGAAACTACAAATATTCTTACTCGGAATAAGTATGTAAGTGAAGAACTGTACAATATATTTAAAAACTATATATTACAAGAAGTTAATGATTTGCTTGATGAACTGAAAGTGTTCACTGATGATTCGGAACACTTTGAGATTTACACAAGTCAGAATTTAACGTTACCAGATTTTAATACATCCGTTTCGTTGATGAATTAGGTTAGGCAAACAATGGCATCTGAATTTATTGTAAGTGCCGGACTATGGCAAATAGACTGTTCAAAGTTGGTTAGTTTTTTTGACCATAATCATACCGGTAAGCATACAAACTTCACTGTCGAGTATTTGGCGGGTCAATACGCATACTATGCTTCAACATCAAGGGACAGTGTAAATAAAAGAACCTTCAAGGATGAACTTAAATTTCTTAAGGAACTAGGAATAGTATTTGATGTCAATTCAGCTTTAGAACATGCGATTCATTTTAGTAAAATGCTAGATAACCCCTCAGCAAAATTGATTTGGCTTTAATGGGATGGTAATAGCCAGATGAATGACGGAAATTTACAGGATTCAAGTGACTATATCGGTGATATAGGTGAAAAATTTGAAGGTGCTAAGAAAGATTTGGCATTACCTGTTCATTTCACATTGAATCAGACTGGAGGTCAAATATCCAAAAGGAGCCTCTGGACTCGACCAAACTTTCGAGATGATGTTAAGGGGGGGTTAAATACCGGTAAACACGCCGTTTTATTCATGGTAATTTATGAAAATTTATCTAATAAGCCTTTAGATGGAGGTTGGTTTAACTTATCGGCAACGATCTGGCGTGAAGCCTACATAGAAAGCATTGAATTCTTGAAAAATGCTTATGAAAATTCGCATTATGAATCAATTGATATTCTGAGAAATCATTTTAATTCCTTTATAAAAAACAAATACCCTAATTCAAAAAATGATATAGAGCGTTACGCAGCCGGTAAAACGACAAGAAGAAAAGTAGCACATCCATTGAGTTTAAATATGGAGTCCAAACTAAGGTTGGATAGTTTAGAGGCTTTAGGTTGGTTTGATGATGAAGATGTATTGGATAGTGATAATTATGGAGCCTGTATTCTGATAGATAGTAATACCAAAAAAAAGGCTTGGTTCGCCGTGAAATCTGCTACACCTAAAACAGTAAGGACATTGGATGGGTGGACTGAATTTTCAACATTTAAGGAGGCTATGGCACAAGCGAAGAAGATATTCGATAAAGAAGTATTGACTGGTCGAAAAAATAAGCCAAAGGAAAAAAAGGAGAGAACCAAACCACCAGTTCGCCCATGTTTCGATAGACCATATATCCGTCAAGGTCCAGATTACAGACAAGGTGGGCTTATATCAGTTGAAACATTTGCTGAAACTTTTAAATTTCGTGGAGTTGAATTTGGTAATTGGGTAACTCAATCAGAAAGACAAGGATTTATTGATGCAACCTATGATGCATTTATGGACCTAACTCGTATTTTTGGTTTACCACCGACTTTTGCTTCTTTGGGCGGGACTCTGGGGATTGCTTTTGGAAGTCGTGGGAAAGGAGATAGTGTTGCCGCACATTTTGAACTGGATCAATGGTTAATCCATTTGACTAAAACAAAGGGTGTGGGGGCATTGGCACATGAATTTGGACATGCTCTTGATGCGTATTTAGCCAAAAGAAACAAAACAAATTCAAAATTCCTATCAGAAGAATTTATTTATAGTATTAAGGACCATCGGACTTTTCTTAGAGAGGAAGCTCGATATATAAGAAATATAAAGGACCAAACAATGATCCCAGATTTTATGTTTTTGATGCAAAATATAGTTTATAAAAAATACAATGGATCATTGAGTAAAATAAGTGAATATTCAAATAATGCCGCACGATTGGATGCTGCAACCAAAAAGCTTTATTGGGCAGAACCAACTGAACTTTTTGCTAGGGCATTTGAGACATGGATGAGTGATCGGTTAATTGAAGAAGGACAAATAAATGAATTTTTGGTTTATGGGACAGATCAAACGCCGTCAAGTTGGAATGCTAAAGTAAGCATGTATCCAGAATCAGTTGAACGAGAGCAAATAGTTATGGCAATGGAAACTTGGGTTAACTCACTTGTGACCCCATGGAAAAATAAAACAAATCAATAGAGAGAAGTAGAAATTGTTATCAAAATTTATAGAACAAATAACCGTATTATTACGACACAAGAAACCACTAGCTATATGGTTTTTGGGTGGATTAATGGCTTACATTGTAATGATCAAGATGCAAAACATAATAAATATAGAAAGTTCAAAAAGTCAAATAATACAAAAACTTATAGATGAATCAATGGGCAGAAGTGTGCTAAAATATATTTCATGGATCATTTCATTGATAATTCTATGGGTGACTTGGAATCTAGGAATAGACGAACATAAAAAGAATATGGATAGAGACAGAATTTAAAGAAAGAATATAAATAAGATGGAACTTTGTGTGCTTTGACAATCAGGTCGTAAACTAGACATTAATGTTCTAAACTTAAACAATATATTTGTAAACCAAAAGGTTGAATAAATGGGACAAGCTAAACAAAGGGGTACACTTGAGCAAAGAGTAAAGCAAGCTCAAGAACAAAGAGATGATTTTTATGGAACTGAAAGAAGTGTAGATGAAGTTCTAGCTGAACTAGGCTTACCAAGAGATAGCACAGTAAAAGGTTATGTTATCCATCTTCCTGAAAAAGATGAATTTGTAGCTAAAATTAATGACAATAATATTTCTTTTTCAGTTGCTTATGCTCGGACACCTGAATTAGCAATGATATATGATGAGCCACAAAAAGCGATTTCAGACGCTAAAAAGATTTCAAAACATAAGCTTTTGGTTTGTGTTTTATTTGAAACTTCAAACCAATTCATGATTAATGATATTTGGGCTAATTATTAGTTTGAGTTTACATCTATTATGTCAAAAATTTTTATTGTTTAAACATACTTTGTAAGAACTCTTTTACAGGAAATTTGCGAACAAATAATTTTTTACGTTCCAGAAAAAAGCAGCCAGTTTTTTGGCTGCTTTAATGATGTACAAATGATTTGAAAATTTATTCCTGATCTTCTTTCTCTGCCGGTACCAAGAATTCTTCAAGTTCACGACCTTTACTAAGGTAATCTTGAATCCAGATTGGTTTTTTGCCGCGACCAGTCCATGTATTGTTTTGGTTTTCTGGATCGATATAGCGAACATCAACTTTCTTACGTTCTTTACGTGCGGTTTTAACAAGCCCTTGCGCTTCGATCGCGACCAAAAAGTCTGGCAAGCTACCGAAACCAAGTGCAATCACACGTTCTTCAAATTCATTATAAATAGCGAGGTAATCTTCTTTTCGTTTTACATCAGCCATCATGTTTAAATTTTTGATAACACTTTCGATGTCATTGACATCACGGTCCTTCAAGAGTTCTTTGAACTGTTCGGTTAAGTCCGTATTATCTTGAGCGATCTGAGTTGCTTCTTTACTCATTTTAAAAGCCTCATTCTTAAAATCGGGAAAAGATTAATTTTGAAATTAATATTTCGGAAATAAAAAGCATTAGAATAAAAATACTATATATATTGCTTAAAATCAAATAAATTATTAACTGTGGGGGTAGTTAACCTACTGAAAAAAATAATTATTATGTGCAGTACTCGCAAATTCTGGTCATTTTCCCGACTGCATGCGCAGTGGTTTTTTTGGTTTAATATTTTAGTTTTTTGCTATTTATTTACAGCAATTATATAAATCTTTGTGAATATTTAATTATACTTATCTAGCGGCGGGGCATATCGTTCATGAGCATGAATTAGTGTAAGTCTAGTATTAAATTTAATTTTAGATTTAATCCGCCCTAGAGCTAGGGTTAGCCCCGCCGCCGCCACTATCCCACTTATAGCTTCCTATTATCTATTTATAGTCTTCTATTTTTAAAAATTTAGCTCTCTATACTTATAAAATACCTTTCTATTGTTCTTGTTACGGCTTTCTATATTGCTAAATTCTGGCGGCACCGCGCCCGATCCACTGCGTGCTTATAAATTTCAATAGTTGTTTATATTTAGATGGCTATATCCTTAAGAGTTACCTATATTCTGCTCTATTGCCTCCTATTCGCTTTGTATTAGCTTTCTATATATGAGTTGATGATTTGACACATTGATTCGCTTATCTGATGTTACATCGCATGTGAGGGTGCTTCCTTGCTTTATATAGTCAGCTATATTTGTATTTATAGATTTCTAAAGGATAGGGGATAGTTTCCTATTTTAAAGTTATGGTTCCCGATTTGATTTTTATAGATACCTATAAGGCATTGTGAATTCCTATGCCATTTTTATAGAAAACCATGGTGCTTTATAGCAGTCGGGATTGTATGGTTTAAATGCGTTTATCTGAGTTTTCCCATATTTGTGGTATATGCTGGTAGGCGCGGCGAAAATTTTTTTAAAATTTCCCGCCGTGGACTTCACCCGAGCGGTCGGAAAAATGCGCGTGGCGGTCGCAGCAAGTAGGCTATCATTTTGAAAAAAATTGGGGCTTTTCCTGATAGTTTTTAAGTGGGTTAAAATAGCTATTTTATTGATGCCATTACCCATCTAGGATTTATAAAAGTCGCTGATTTAATCCACGAAATTTTTAGGCTTCAATCCATAGTGGCATTTAAATTTGCTTAACATTTCTCAATCATTAATCTATTTATATATTTTTTATCGATTTTAGTTTTTACTCATAACTGTAAATCTTTAAGAGCGAAACAATTCTCGCACCGTGGTCTGGTTTATTTTTTAACTGGTTTCAATGAAGCTTACACCAGGTCTTTTTCCGGAGAAGTCCTATCTCCAAAAACCGTTGTGAACTTTACCTCGATCGCTAATCTTATCCGGATCAGGAAACAACAGTCTCTCCAAACAATAGCCTTTAGGATACAATGGTCTAAACTTTACTTAAGACATAAAAAATGACAAAACACTGGCTAGTACTCATCTTTAATCTTTTAGTTTTTGCACTGGCTTTAATTTTCATGTTTTGGCTGTCTTTCACGCTATACATTGAGTATAACTACAACAACAACGTACCAGACTTGAAAAATGCTATTTTTTCTTTTGGGCTTTCTTTATTTGTTTTATATATTACCAAGAATAAAGTTAAGCGTACGTTTAGCGTTATTTCCAGTTCATGAAAAACTAATGATTCAAAGGATGTGTTATGCGTAATCAGATTCGTGAAAAAGATGATGGTACCTTCGAGATTGGTAAATGGCTTATCAATAAAGAAAACAAGGTCATGTTTATCGAAGTTGCTGAGGCTGACGATCTTAAGCAAGCAATAGATTTAGCTGACGTTTACGATGATATGGATTTTCAACAAGCAAAATTCGAAGTTGACCGGATTGGCGGTATTGATACCGCGCAAAAAATCTTAAAAGAATTGGTTGAAACAAAAACTGTCGCTGTATTTTTCAAAAAGGATAATTTTCATTTGGATCAACTACGGTACGTGGATCAAACCGCTTTTGAAGAATGGATGGATATAACATCAAAAAACAATGGCATCTCTAATGAAGATTTTGTAGGGGAATGGGAGCTGAAAAACAATTTAAAAACCATCCGTTTTTTGAGTCTATAAAAGGTCTGGACTCAATTGGTATTTACCAATTTTAACATGTTAGTATGATTTATCGACTACCTTCACTTGAAGGGCTAATCAATCCATAAAGGTGGCTAGTATGAGTACAAAGGTTAATGATTCTCCAAATAAGCTTGATGAGACTGCTGAAAACTTTAAAAAAACATTGAAAGAAGGTCAAAACCAATACAGTGAAGCAAGAAAAAAAGCTGAGGAAACTATCAATCGTGGTGCAAGCATTACTAATCATAAAATAAAACTTTGATTTAGTTTATTTGAAACAATCAATTAATCGTTCGCATGGAGTAATGTATGTCTGCTATAAAAAATGCTATTGGTCGTATTGAATGTGATGGTGTTGAATTCACAAGCGGTGATGTGGTTGAAGTTCTTATAGATGATAAGTGGCTCGAAACACGGATCGAACATAATGGTCGTGATTATTATTCAATTGATAATTATCAACTCATTGGTAATCAAGTGCGCTACTCACAACAAAGGAATTCATATTGACCACTGATGCTTGAAAGTTTTTTTAAGGCTCAGTATCACTACGTTTGCCCAATTTAAGTTCTTCTTCTGTAGGGTGCCGGATTTGGTCTAAAGGGACGAGGTAGTAATCATCTAACATCGCCATGCCAGTATCGTTATAAATTAGTGAAATTGTCCTTATTTCAGCTTCCATAGGCTTGAACGCAACGACTTTTGAACCAAGTGTTAATGACCTTGTATAGTTGCAAATTGCGACCCAAAGACGGGAGTGATCAATAAGATCATCCTCTGACTTTGGATCACATATCAACCATGATTCTTTTTTTGCATCCCAATACTTCCATTCGCCGTGATTATCCATTTGGAAAAAAGTCTTTAAACCAATATCAAAAAAAATATCTTGAGAAGCTTTTCCAGTTACCACGGCTCTGGCTGTTTCTATACCAACCATCTCTTTAATAAGATCAGTTTGGTCCATGTCACTCATGAAATTAACCTCGGTTCAAGATTTGGATTTAGGGCTTAATACAATGTGATAAACCTTTATGCTTTCATCTTCTAATGGCACCATGCAGATCGCACTTACTTTAGTTGCGTCTTGGTTAGCCACGTAAAAAGAGTGCATTTTTAATTCCTCTTTGCATTTTGCTAAAAGCTCTACGGCATACTTTTCTTGGGCTGCTTCTTTCGTTTTTGTAGTTGAGCCAACAGTTTCGTCCATTGTATATGCTGATTTTAAGCCATATTTATTAGCTGACTTGTCTAATAATTTGGTTACTTGGGCATTCATTGCATGAACGAAATCTCGCTTAGGTTGAAATATAAATTTCTGGATCAGGTTATAAACAATTATGTACATGCAATAGAAACCGGCGAATATAAGCAGCGAGTTCACAAAAATTTTAGTAATCATGATTATTTGTCCTCAACCTTAGAATTTTCTTTATAAGCCGGTATATGTTCTATCAGTACTAATTGACCTTCGTAGACGGTTTCATAATATTTATCTTTAGCCATCTTAGGACTTAATAAGTGAAAATAACCCTTAATTTTGAGTGTTTTTGGATCATAGTGTATATGCGGGGTGACTTTTGAGAACATAAAGTCATCTTCGACTCTTAATGGGTCCTCGATAAAAACTCTTTGGGATTTTTCTTCATCTATTACACTTTTGTGCCCGTTGGAACTCACTTCATACATAACAACAGTGTGGTCCGATTCGAGAATTTTTTTTACAACTGCATAGTGAAAATATGGTGTTCCTACAAAATCGAATCTAATGATTAACGGTCTGAGTAAACGCAAAACAAGGCATACAGTCCCTATAATAAGACCGGTAGTAAAAGGATAAGTTTCTATAAAGTTAAGTAAATTCATTTATCTGCCATGGTGTTAATGTTCGTAGTTGCATTGTTCAAAAGAGCATTTTCTAATACTTCAACCGCCCATGCAGGACAGGGACGGGATGACGGCTTATCAGGATCGTTAATCCACGATCGAACTGTTCGAACTGAACAAGGTCTTTTAGTCTCTGCGCATATCAGAGCCGCACTCTCTGCTTGGGTTATTTTATAAGTTTCGAGCAATTCTATATATCTTTCTCTACTGGTCGGCATAGGTTCATTCACCTACAATGCAGATTTTTTTGTGTATGTAATTTCGATTGTCCCCAATGCGGGTTCTCCTAATTCTTTCATTAGCTGTTTTGCTACAGATAATTGAAATTTGTCTTGAAAACCATACCTAGTTAGATCACAACCGGTAAGAGGAAACATCAGCAAAGTTAGTAATGAACTCAAGATCAATGATCTATTTAGTATGTAAATGAATAAATCTGTATTCTGCTGCGGGCTATTAGATTGAACAAGCGTAAAAAAATCTGTAATTATACTTGAATCAAAAAGGGTAAAAATTAATGCAATCGCAAACCAAATTGCAGGAACACTCATAATAATTCTATTCATTACAATAAAAGCTGTATGCAAATAGTTAAATGCTTGAGCTATATAGTTTTTATAGTTTCGAAAAGCATTTCTCCTCATATCTAAATAATCTTGAAGTGGTATCGATCCTACTTCTATTGAATTCACATAAACCCGTGCCACATCAGAAATCCTAATTTCCGCTTTTTCCATGTAATCGCTCCAGAGCAAAGGAAACTATTTAGGCATTTGTGCCTATTGAGGAATATAGGCATTTGTGCCTATTTTTGTCAATTGGCTGATGAAAAAAAACCATGCCAAGCATGGTTCATGTTTACTTTAACTTTCATGGGGCATATTGGATGTCTGCACAATATCTTTGGTACATTCTTTTAGCTCAGTAAATGATAATCTTTTTTTGTCCATCGTTGAATCGATTAGCTTGGATAAAACTGCGCCGTTAGCATTAAAAAATTCGGATAGGACTCGAATTTGGTATTTTTTTAAATCTAACAAAAGTTGAGTGTTATGTTGTTGTTCAAACGAATTTTCCGGATCGTTGTAAAATATATCATCGTCTTTGTGACGCAGATAAGTTCTGGCAAGTTTGAACCAATGATCTAAATCACTTTTGCAACCATGTACAAGACAATTACCATCAAAGTAATGTTTCTCTGCTTGCATCCCACCCAATAAAATTAGCATTTTTACTTCCAGAATCTTTGGACTTTTATCATCTATCTCTGAATTGATTTGATAAAAAATATAACCTTGCCTCAAACTTTCTAAATCTTTATCAAATATTTGAAGGGAAAGGTCTTGAAATAAAGATTTGAAATTCATTGCGACAAGTGCATGACCAAGTTCATGAACAGTAATTTGCTTTAAATCACCCTTTTCAAGAGGCTTATATGATGTGAAAGAATACTGATTACTCAAAAATTCTGGTTCAATATCTTTTCTTTTGCTGTGAATTAATTTGAAAATTGTATAAAAAACAAGTGCAATTGTGAGGATCGCAACTAAAATATACCCATCTTTACTAAGGCATTGACCAAAAATATAAATATACTCCTCTACAGGACAAAAATGCCCATAAAATTCGTTATTTAGACTGCTTCCCATACTTTTTTATACCTCGATTTTTTTGTCCAAATGCTCAATCTCGTTAATTTCTACAAGTTCATTGAGCAACATTTAGATTCTAATGCAAATCAAACATCACCCAATACTATGTGCAAATATTTTATATATAAAAACATTAAAAAAACGTTTTATTATAATCCAATATTAATTAAGCTATTAATGATTTAATTTTTTAGCTTAACATTAACCATTACTTAATCCTTAAAGAATTAAGAATGAGGTGTATCATGCGAGTGCTATCTCTTAGTAAACATAAAAAAATGAGCTTAAAAGAATATGAAAACTATGTCCTTAGTGTCGTCCCTTTACCAATTGAATTAGCTAAAGATTTAGAGAAAAAACAGAATAGGTATGAAATCAAATTCATGGCAATTTTTGTTATTTTGTTCCATATCTTAATTATAGGTCTTTTCCTATATTTCGGGCATGTCTCATTAGGTCAACGAAGCTTACTGCTTTGCATGGGTACACTGCTAATATTCAGCATACTTTGGATCATCGACTATCGTCATCATTCGAAATACACGGCGACACTACTTCCTTATGGATTAGAGATAGGTTCTATAAGTACAAAAAAAATGTTAGCTGATAATTATTTAGCTATCAATGAAATCGATAACATGGTCTTGTTGGATAAACTATCAAAATTCATTAAATATCGAGAAGATGGCTTACTAAATATGGATTTTTACGCCCTAAGAATTGATGATTATTTTGAAATTATCAATCTGGAAGGTCAACTGGAATAAAGTTTTAAAGTAGGACGTTTATTATGAATGCAGAACATATTGTTACCTATATGAATGCAATTTTCGAACGACAAGCATTTGAAAAAAATTACATACAAAAAGGTGGTGATATAAGCCTTCTTGTTTGGAAGCAAAGCGATGATGGTACTGGTAGATATGATCCCAATTGGTCCTTAATAGACAATGATGATCCTATATATAAAGAGAAGATTTCTCAACTGGCGGAACAAGTAACTGGTTGTTTAATAAGTTGGTTAGAGTGTGCAAAAACTAAAATGATTCCAGATGGATACATCTTAATGCCTAAAGAGCCAACACAAGAACTAATCGATAATGAAATGGAAGGAAAAGTTTTGCCCGCCGTCATGGGTTCACATGAACGAGCAGTTGAAAACTTTAAAATCCGGTATAGAAAGATGATCGCTGCGCAGTCAAAAATTAATTTACTCTCCACCGACTAACTCATTGTTTTATTCCGTTTGATTGAATAAATAAGGACCAAATCATGCAATATGCACTTATGAAAGTTTCTGATAACGCAATGGTATTAATGGATGCCAGTGAAGCTCAAGCACTTTACACATACAAGGGACAAATTACAGATGTACCAGAACCAGATGAAGAAAATTTGCCGTTAAAAGTAGTCTATGGCGCATACAAGCCTCAACACGGGAAAGGTCTTGAGGAAACCATTGAAAATCTCAATGCTTCTAAAGGTTTCTGGCATGGTCATGTTAAAGATGACAAATGTTATAAAATTGCAGTAGTAGATTTCATTACGCTTGATCCAGTTATGTTAGGGCAAAGCTTTTACATTCCCTTTGCTTCCTTAGTTTCCACAAATATTGATCTAAAGAATAAATCCCGTACTTTTGCGATCACAACATTTCTACGGTATGAGAATAGAACTCCTGCTGAAAATATTCTCAATCGAAATGGTGTTTTCTCTATTGCCTCACAAGAAAACCGCATCAAAAATGAGATTGTCACCGAGAAAAATTGGAAAGATTTTGTTGATATGAACCGTGCGAAACGAGCAGCTTCTAAAATTTTCTAGTGACCATCATGATAAGGAAAAGGTGATACCTTTTCCTTTCAAGTTGATATTAATTCCTAAGATTCAATGATTTCTATAAATATATTATAAAATTATGTACTTAAATAAAATAATTCAATCAAAATATATACCGCAAAAATGATATAGACTTAGCTGCAAATATTTACTATACTCTTGTTAATCATTTATTTTAATTATTAGAGTATCTATGTCCGACCTAGTATTGAAATCTCCTTTGTTTACGAGTTTAAATTTTAAGTATTCCCAAGACTCAGTTATTCGTTTTGTGGGTAAACGAAATATCCCTTTTTTTGACTGTCATCAGGTCCCAGAAGAAACGCTCATCCAATTACTCAATTTTGCAATTCAGCAATCTGATGAGCCATTTCATGTTTCATACTACACTTATAAAGCAGGGGTAACTTTATTTATCACCCATGATAAATTAGTTTCCAAACCGTTCTGGTTTAATCAAATTGAATACACTGAGCTTTTCCGTGCTTCTGAAAAAACCAGTTATTTATCTTTGCCGCTAACTGAGAGTTTGGTCAAACAAATTGATAAAGCTAGTAAAACCATGAAAATTAAGAAAGCTCATTTGATGGTACTTGCAACCTTGACTGAGTTTTCACCAAATCCATGGTCGGGTGATAGAACAGCTCCGTTTGAAAGCTTGATTGACTGTGCCATGAACCTACAATCTCATACTGTAGAAAAGCCAGAGTTTGACTGTTCTCATGAACCCAAAAACCTGTCGTGGACAGAGATTGCTGACGGGTTAAAGAATATCGTTGGCAAAAATAGTTGTGACGAAAAGAAAATTAATGCTTTCATTTTAAAAGCAAGAAAGACTTTTGCTGAATATAAAACTAATTTAAAGTTTCAGGATAAATATGATGAACTTCGTTACACGATAAGTGCCTATCGTGCAGATGGTCAGCTAGTTCACGAAGATAAAGTTCCAATTCAATTTAACCTCCGAAACTTAGATGCGCTTTTCGCACAAAACTTGGAGTACTATAAACACGTACTTTATCTTGAGGTCAATGATCCATTTGAGGATGAAACTTTCATCTATTATCCGACTTTGACGAATATCATGGATAACGAAAAGCCACAATCAATTTTCTTTTCTATTCCGGCATCATTCTTCTATTGGTTAATTACTATATGCGGAGCTTCATTACGTTCCCGAAATAGTACATTGCGTCAAGCAGTTCACAACTTCATTACAAATTGGAAAGATCAGTGGGATAGCATTCCTACAAGTCAAAAGAATAGTGTAATTGAAGCATTTTCTAATTTTAGAAAGATCGCTCAAGACAATGATGAAATAGAAGAAGCAACTGAGGAAGTTAAACGCCCACGAGGTAGACCACGTAAATATCCAATTGACTCTGCTCCAGTTGATGAAAAAGTGAAAAGACCTCGTGGTAGACCGCCAAAAGCAATTTCTGCAAAAGGGAAAAATTAATGTCAGGAAGTGCTTTTGAACTTTCTGTTCCAATTGAGAAAATTGAAACAGAACTGGCAGGAATTGAGTTAGCACTTATAGAAGCAATTCAAGCCCATTGTGAAAAGAACGAAATTGGTATTCGGCAGCTCGCTTCTTTAGTAGGATCGAGTGTCGGTAAAGTTCACTATCATTTGGGTGGAGGTGGAGACTCAACTCTCTATAATTTACTGTTAATTGCACAGAAAATAGGGCTTTCTGGCTCAATTACATTAGAGTTAAACCCAAAGGCTGACCAATAAGGGTATTCCGTATGAATAAAGATTATGATTTAAAATTTACAGGGGTTTCATCAGAAGAAGAAGCCTTACTGATTGTTCAGTCTGAACCAACAATTGTTGCAAGCTTTCCTGAAAATTTACTTACTGATAATGTTTTGTTTGAGGCACTTAGACGAGACCATCGTGTTTATGGCATGATCAATCGAATATTTTTCTCTGATGACTTGGTTAATCGACTAATTCTTGATAATCCGCAAAGGGTTTTTGAGAATCTGAACTTATCGTTAATTAAGCCAAAGCATTTGCTTAATTTACTAAAAGTTCAAGGTTTGGCTATTCAGTTTATTCCTGAGTCGATGTTGACTACTGAATTATGTACTATAGCTATTGAACAAAATGTGGAAGCGCATGAATACGTCCCTTTACAGTTACGTGATGCGTCTTATATCAATAAGTTAATTTTACAGGCACCAGAGTACGTCCGCCGAATCGATATTGAACAACGTGACTCAGGAATATTGAAACAAGTAGTTTTGGATCATCCTTTCGTAATTGAATTCATGGTTATGCCGGATCGTACACCTGAAATTTGTGAGGCAATTATGCAACATGATCCTAAATGGATTGCATATTTTCCCGAGCCTGTATACGACAAGCCTGCTATGCTTGAAAAGATGTCACAGTTAGAGTATTTCAGTAACCCGAATGACAAAGAGGTTTTTGATTCGGAAATCGTAAGAAAGTCACTGGCTGAATATTTGTTCACGAAAAATCCAGAGTATTACCATCGTTTACCTTTAGCTTCAAAAACTTGGGATATGGCGGTGGCTGCGGTGGAGTATAATCCTGACAACATCTTGAATACGCCTACTTCCTTAAAAAGAAGTGGCAAACTTTGGGAAATTGCTTTGAAACAAAAACCCGAATTTTATAAGACCATACCACTAGATCAACAAAGTGATTCAATTCGTATTTTTATCGCCAGAGAAAAAGCACGTAAAAATAATACTTCACTGGTTTCATCTTTAAGTGAATCTGCGAACTAAAGGAGACTGGATATGGATAAGCTATCGCTTTTAAAACGAAATGGCATATTTCTTAAGTTCATTAAGGTAGAAATGCGTGATTATGTAATGTGTGCGACTGCCGTATACTCTAACCCAATAGCTATCAAATTCATTCCTCCGCAACATCTTGATGATGAAATTTTGGAGCATGTTATACATGCCGGCGAAAAGTATGTTGATCTAATTCCCAAGGAATTTTTAAGTGACTATCACTTCCATTTAATCCGTGAGTTGTATCCGTATGCACAAATACTTTCAAATGAGCCAATTAGATTAAACTCAAATGGACTCAAAGCGTTAGAGCAAGTCTATGACATCATTGGTTATCCTCAATTTAAGAAATTTGCTTAGACATACACTTTGTTGCCAAGATAGCTTTAAAATTTTAAAGCTATTTTTTTTGATTTAAATAAATATAAAATTTAATGTTTTTATTATCTAACAATTAATATTTATAAAATGTTTGAATTTTTACTATTTGTAATTAAAATAATTTAAATATAATTTTGGGTTTTTCTAATGTTTAGCAAAAAAAGTTTACTAGCTGTCAGTATCGCGATCGCAGTGCAGAATGTATCTTTCGCTGCTAATGTGGCAGATCACAACTACAATCCTAATTTGACCAAAGAGCAAACCGGTGTAGATATTAGTTCAGTAATTGATTGTGGTTACAATTACGCGAACGGGAACTGCGACAGTAGCAATCCTTCAGTACAGAAAGGCTATGCAGATGCCAACAATATTAATAAAGGTACCAATGATGGTCGAACTGCAAATAACAGCCAAGATATTTATGATCAGTCAAATACGAGTAAACTCGGTATAAATCAGATGGATGACAATCGTAATATTGTCAAATATTCCGATACTCGCGACTTAAGTAAGCAACAAAATACCATTACTGATCTCTATGGTGGCGGGGGAAATGTAGATTCATTAAAATCTACTTACAATACAAACGTTGTTCCAGATAAAGATGGCTTAGCACTTAAAAATAAGTGCCTGCAATATAGCGATCAACAGCTAAGCGAAATGACCCAAAGCCCGAATAGTGCAACATCAGATTTAGCAAATCAGTGTTTAGTAATCCGTACTGTTGCAAACACAAACGATAGTGCAATTGTTAATGGTTTTGCTGAGACCGATCCATTAAGAACATCCGTTGTCAAACGTAACACTACAAATATTAAAACAAACAATTATGTGTCTAGTGTTGATGCCAAATCCTCAGCCAGTGTAAACGCTGCAAACAGCCAAGCTTATGCGTGTGATGTTGAGCCAACTCGAACCGAATATCACACGACTACTTGTAATACAAAAAGTTTAGGTCGCCAACAAATCTGTATGCAAAATCGTGAAATCATTTGCGGAAATAATGTGACTGGTACAAGAGACCTACCTGAATGCATAGCAGGAATGGATAGAGGCACAGTTAAGTTGTCAAGTAGTAGTAACGGTAGGGTCGGCAGTTTTGTCGCAACCGATGGCGGGTTTTCTCTCAATGAGCGATGGAATGATGGTAACAGATCATCCACGGGGCGTTGGGAAATTAATTTTCTTGTAAAAAATCCCGATAAGGTCCAGATGATATTTACAAGTTTTTACTATGACAATAAAGCTGATTTTTATGTAAATGGTAATCGCGTAGCGGGGGCAGACAGTCCCAAAACAGATGGATCACAAACACTAAATTTAAATCTTCGACAATGGTTGGTTGTTGGACAAAATACCTTTGTTGTTGAAATGACTAACTACCATGGACCGGCAGGCATATCATTCAATGTAGCTATTGATCCTTCCAGTTATATGGGGTGTATGTGTAAAGAGTCTTGGAAAACGACTTGTTCTATATCAAAAGTGGAGATTTGATCATGAAGAATTTTTCTACGCTCCTTAATAGAACATTATTAATTTTAAGTACTCTAGGTGGATTGCAAACCGTTTATGCAGATTCAAGTGGGATTGAATGTAAATATACGCATAACTTTAGAGACACTTTCACTGTCACCCGACAAGACAGACCAGTAAATGTTATTAGAACTGATACGATGTTTGGCTTTGAGTGGAATGCGAAAGAATACCCGACCGATGCTAGTTGGGAATTTACTGCAAATCTCTCAAATGCCGATCAAGTGAGAGTTAGATTAAGACATGTAAAATATGATGATAACATGTACATCTATGTGAATGGTCAAGAGATTTTTGGACGAATAGGTGGGGGGGTTGATGGTTATGATACTGATATTGATGTAGGTAGATATTTTAAAAATGGAATAAATACAATTCGGGTTAGACTGGTAAACGATATTCCTAATTGGGCGGCTATTGGTGCTTGGTTTGAATATTCGGAAGGAGGATGTACATACACAGACTTACCTCGTCCATTAATTCCACCATTGCAGGATAGTCAACGCTGTGTAGAAGAAGTCGTTTGTACCCAACCTATTGATACACGTCAATTCAACGGGGTTGATGTTACGAGAAGCTGTTGGCAGTATCAGACCAAAAGAACTTGCTATGACTTTTTAGAGGATAAATCAACCTGTAAAGAAACTCCTCCGACTGGTGGAAATTGTGAAGTTGTCTCTAAAACTTGCTTGGATGAAAACGAATACACTGTTGGGTTTAATAAGTTTAAAGGATGTACTTTATACGAGACAAAAACTAGATGTACGATTCCAATCGATCCAAAAAATATGACCCCTTCGGAATTAGCAGCTTATAACAAAGAAAATGCTGATCGCCGCTTATCATGTAAACCTGTACAAACATGTGTAGGACCGGATTGTTATATTACTGCCCAAGAAAAAGATAAACCAGATGAAGATATGCCTTATGTTTTGGCATTGCTCGAAATAGGCAACCAAGCAGGCAAATACATGGATAAAGATAATATCCGGTTATTCAATGGTGTTAAATCACAATGTAGATCAAAGCGTGGTTTTGGGGCATTAGCAGCTTGTTGCAAAGGTGGGAGTGGAACGCCACCAAAAGCACTCGATAGTAGCGGAAATAAAATTGTGCCTACTAATGAAAATGCCTTTAAAGACACATTTTCTACAGTAGATAAAAAATATAGTGACCCAAATGCCACTGCAAACCAAGAGTTTAAAAATGGTGGTGCAAATCCATATACATACGACTCAATGTATGCACCAAATGAAGCCATGTATATGTTGCAGGGTACAAGCTCAGTAGCAGAAACAGATGCCGGTAAAGAAGCTTTAGCAAGCGGTGGTGGGTCTAAACTGACAGCAATGGGTTATGGCTATTCACCATCAGGAACAGCTACAGGTGATCAACAAAGTTATAGCCAATATAGTTCACAACCAAAAAAAGGGACTGGTAATGATTAAACATAAGAAAAATCAAGCTATGAAATTCAGCTTATTGCTTACCTCGATATTATGTTTTATGCCAGTTGCCTATGCAGCAGAAACAGGGACCACGCCTACACAACCGGCACCAATTTGTACTGATGATATGGATGAGGAGGCATGTACAAGTAAACTAAACAGCTTTTGCGCTTTACCAGAAAATACTCAAAATAAAGAATGTATTGAATGGAAAACAATTCAGGATCAAGTGAAGGAGAGCGCAAACAATGATCCCAATGTTAGTACACCGAGTACTGGTGGTAGCCCAATTGGGGGGATGTCACAAGCTTTGATGTTTAGCCCTAGTGCATTTGCAGCTCAGCAAGCCATTGGACTCATTGAACAGATTTTTACTTGTAAAAGTGCAATGTCTGAGGAAGAAAAAGCATTGCCAAATCGTCTCAGTGCAAATTTATGTATATATGTGGGTGAGTACTGCTCTAAAACGGTGAAAATTTTAGGAGTTAAACTTTGCCGTACCAAGAAAAAAACATATTGCTGTTTCAATTCAACATTGGCAAGGATTGTTAATACAGAAGGAAATAAGCAATTAGGACGAGGCATGGGTGGACCAGAAAATGCCACTTGCCAAGGTTTTACAATTGATGAGTTTAACCGGATCGATTTGTCGAAAATGGACTTGTCAGAATTTGTTGCGGAAGTTACGGCAAAGTCACAAGCGAGTGCGTCAAAGAATCAAGCGTACTGGGAACAACGAAATGAAGTGAGAATGGAAAATACTTGGCAAAATGTTAATACGGAAGATATGAAGTATAAAATTCTTACTGCTGATGATCCTTATTCAGTTGTAAGCCAACCTACTGATGGTAAAGCGGCAGCACAAAGAGATGGGCGTGTTGTTCCAAATGAAAATGAGGCAAATACAACAACGACCAAAGAAACAGGTAAGAACCCTGTAAATCAGGCTGATTTAGATCAGGCAAAACAAAACTTTATCAATGGGACAAAATGATTATGATGATCAATAAATTTTTCTCAAATTTTTGTTTTTTTTCGGCTTTGATCGTATCAGTAGGTACTCATGCAGAAACTAAAACCTTAAAACCAGTACCAGATAAAAGCTTAGCCTCGACTGATAACCGTAAGGGC
Organism: Acinetobacter sp. SK-43; assembly: GCF_015351505.1. Taxonomy (NCBI): domain Bacteria; kingdom Pseudomonadati; phylum Pseudomonadota; class Gammaproteobacteria; order Moraxellales; family Moraxellaceae; genus Acinetobacter; species Acinetobacter sp. SK-43. Next base: position 38,305 of record NZ_JADKPY010000001.1, on the reverse strand, counting down.
TTACCAGTTAACGAATTATTAAACCCAAGTTTAATTACTTCGTACGATGCACAACAAACTTCTGGAGAAAAACCACTCTACAACGAATTGTTCAAGCCTACTTTACAGGAATGGATTAAAGCGAAAGGTAAATTAACCGCCGATCCTAGTGGCTTAATCTACGAAAAAGATTATCGTATTGAACGACCATCTCAGTTTATTGAAGAAGTACCTAATTTAATTGAAAAGCAGTATTTTTATCGTCAAAGCCTTCATGCCGAATTGATCGGAAACAATGCTAAATCTATTTTAGCTTTTACCCATAGCAAGAATGGAAAAGTGTTTGTAAGTACTAGATTCAACAAAGTCTATGAACCAAAAGAATTTACGAACGAGACTGATCAAAAAAAAGAATATTCCCAATGCGTTGATATTTCTGCTCGCATCACAGTCACGAATGTACCCATGAAAAATAATTTTGGTGTTCAAACATTAGTCGATTATTGGCAGGATTTCGAAGTTCCAGTTTGTCATACGAACAGTGATGAAAGTTAAAATTTATTAAATGTTATTAAAAATAAATCAGCAAAATTGCTGATTTATTTTATTTTAAATATTAAAATTATTTCTTAAATGTTATATTATTTATTAATCCCTTATAATTTGACGTAATAATATTATGCCATCTAAATTTCAAGAATATAAGGCTATTGCAAGCAAGCTGAAACTTGTTATTGATGTACCTAATTCACTACTTGAGAATGCTATTTTCGTTGGGCTTTCTTTTGGGCTTTTTATTGGTGACAAATTGGTAATCACACTGCCATTTCTTCCAAAAAATGGTGGGGACGTTGTTGAGTATCAAAACAATCTAAGACTTGCATTCATGCAGCATGGAGCCGTTAAAAAAGTCGCTCTCTATCAAGATAATCGGTCAGGCACTTTCTTTGCTTTACCTCAGCACAAATCCAGATTTTATAGGCTGAACCAATTGTTTGAGCTACGCTGTGGTGGGTCTATAAAAAAAGTAGTTCAGTCTGAACAAATCTTAAAAATAATTCATGAAGATCAGTCCCAGAATGATGCTTATGGTTTCTTTGACTCAATAAAAGGTAACTACACGTTTGAACCATTTATTGTTTTTAATCATAAATTACTTAACCAAGAAATCATTTTTGATTTAATTCCTCTAGCAGTTTTTCTAGGCTCTGGACACTACATTGATGGATATATAAATAAGAACAAAAAAGATAAGAGCCGGACCTTTTTACCAAATTACTTACCTAAACATCTTCATTACTTAAAGAACGTCAGTAATTTTCCTTTTCATAAAGATTTAATTGTAAAAACAAGAGCTTCCTCAACATTTTCGAACAATGAGTGCAAGTTTCTTTTAGATAGATTCATAAAAAAAACTTTGCGAGTTGGCGACAATTTGGACTTGGATTGGTTTGGTCGTGAATTTGGTTTTTGGGTTAATGATGAAAACGGAAATACCCTGCGTTTTTATAGCGGTAGTAATACTGACAAAGGATTTAATTGTCCTATTAATGAACTAGAGGATTGAGGTCAATATAATGCGAGTTATTTTAGCTGAGAAGCCATCAGTCGGACGTGAGATTGCACTTGCACTTGGCGGTTTTACAAAATCGCCAACAAATCGTTTTTTAACAAATCAGAAAGACTGCATTATCACTTGGGCAATCGGTCATTTAGTAGAACTACATCACCCAACTACCAGTGACATCTCTAAACTGCCAATCCTGCCAAATGATGAAGATTGGCAGTTAAACATTATTGATGCAGATGGTTATCAAGCTCAGTTCGATGTAATCAAAAAACTTTTCGATAGTCCCCAAGTTAAAGAAATTGTTAATGCTTGTGATGCGGGGCGTGAAGGTGAATTGATAGGACGTTTGATCTATCAAAAGTCTGAAACCACCAAGCCGCTTAAGCGGATGTGGATTAATTCAATGACAAAAGAAGGTCTTATTACAGCATATAAAAATATTAAAGATGCATCAGCCTATGAAGGTTTAAACCAAGCTGCTCGATGCCGCTCTAAATCCGATTGGATCGTAGGTATTAATGGTTCAATCGCAGCTACAGCAGTAATGAGTAGAATGCAGAACCTTTCCCAGATCACGGCGTTAGGGCGTGTTAAGACACCGGTTCTCACCATGGTAGTTCATCGTCAACGGGAAATTGATAATTTTGTTTCTGAACAATTTTGGGAAATTGGTGCCAAATTCGATGTTAAAGGCGAAACTTATGAAGGGAAATGGGTAAATTATGAAGAAATTTTGAAAAAACAAAAAAATCATAATGACGATCAAGAATCATCGAGTGATGAGGAGGAGGATGAAAACAACTCTGATCAAAGCAGTACTTCGAGATTTTTTGATAAAGCTAAAGCAGACGAGATTTTGGCATCATGTCATAATGGTAAGAATGTTAAAGCTGTTTCCAATGTTATTGAAAATCAGGCTATAAAGAAGTCTAACGCTCCAAATTTATTTGATTTAACAACCATTCAATACATTGCAAATAAAAAATTTAAATTTAGTAGTAAGGTAACACTAGAGTTAGTACAGGAGCTTTATGAAAAACATAAAGCTGTTACATATCCTCGTACTGAATCAACCCATCTACCGTCAGATTATCCTGTTGAAGTCGCTCGTATTTTTGATGATCTTATGACTAAACAGAAGAATAATGCTTCTGTAGTATTTATGGCTCAGGAAGCCAAAGATCGGATAAATGTTGTTGGTAAACATATTTTTGACGATTCAAAAATTACTGACCATTTCGCAATTATTCCAACTGGTAAAGAATTAGATCCAAGTGCCACTGATGCGGTAAAAAAAATCTATTTCTTAATCGTGGAAAGGTTCAAGGCTGCTTTTTTACCACCTATGGAATATAGCGAAACTGAACGGTTCACCTTTATCGAAAATAATGCATTCCGGTCAGTAGGGAAAAGTATCATAAATAAAGGTTGGAAAGCTTTAGTTGAAGCGAATGAAGAAGAAAATGATAAAAAAGCTAAAAAGAAAGATGTTCTTTTACCAGCCTTTACAACTAAAGATGAAATTAAAACTTTATCAGTAAACTTAAACCATGGCAAAACTACAGCTCCAAAACCATTCACAAATGGTACGTTAGTACGAACAATGCAAAACATTTCTCGGTTAATGAAAGGGGACCAGAAAAAAGCATTAAAAGACTGTGGCATTGGTACTCCGGCAACCCGCGCAAACATTATTGACGAGTTGTTATCTACAACAGCTTCGAATGGCAGTCCTAAAAAAGCTATGCTTCAAGAATCGGGTAGCAATAAATACATCATCCCGACTGAATATGGAAAACAGGTTATTGAATTCTTGGAAGAAAATGGGATTTCCTCTCTAACGATGCCAGAGTTTACAGCAGATTGGGAGCTACAATTAGAAACAGTGAATAAAAATGCGGAAAAATCCGTAGATTTTATGAAGCATACTAATGATATTGTTACAGATTTCATTTCCAAGCTACAAACTGCTCATAAGAATATTCCAATCCTTAAATTAGCCGGTTGTGAGTGCCCAGAATGTGCAAATGAACTGAATTTAGAACCTCGATTTGTAATGTGTTCAAATACAAAATGTCGTTTCAAAATACAACGTATTGTGGCTGACAAAGTGCTTTCAGATGCAGAATTACAGGTCCTAATCAAAAATAAACAAACTGGCGTTCTGTCTGGTTTTGTAAAAAAAGCTGATCCCAAAATTAAAGGTTCAAAAAATAAAGTTTTTAGTGCCGCATTGGATTTAAAAGTCAAAGAAGATGGAAGTTACTTTATTCAGTTTTATTTCCCTAAATCTAAATATGATTTAGCTTGTCCGTTGTGTAAGTCTGAAATGGAATCTACAGTTTCGAGCGTGGTTTGTACAGATAACCAGAATTGTAATTTTAGCGTCTGGCGCACCATCAATGAGAGAAAGTTGTCAGAAGATGAAATTAGGACTCTAATTCAAAACGGAACTACAGACGTGCTGAATGGTTTTAAAAGTGCGCAAGGAAATAATTTTGCAGGAAAATTGGTTATAAACCATGAACAAAAGCGAGTGGGTTTTAGTTTTGATGGTGTAGACGCTGCAAATACTGGTGAAGAAAGTAAAGACAAATGTATGCAGGATGGTTGTGCAGGACTTTATTTAATCGCAGGTAATCGTTACAAGTGCAATACATGTGAAAGTTGGTATACATCTAAGCCTAAAATCGCAACTAAACCTTTCTCAACTGCCCAGATGTCAAAATTATTCAAAGGAAAAACTGTCACTCATTCAATAAAAGTGGATGACGGAACCGGCAATGAAGTGACAAAAAAGGCTGAGTACTATATCGACCCTAAGACAAAGTACATGCGATATAATATATTGGATTAAAACAAAACGCCCAATAGGGCGTTTTTTATTTATTAATTTTCAGATTACATTAATATTTAATAACAATAATTTCCTAGTTTTTTATAATACTTTTATATAATATTAATTCATTCATATCAAAACTTGGAGTTTTTTTCGATTTCACTAAATTGTGAGGTGTCACTATGGGTATTATTTCCAAACTATTTAAAAGCGTTGAAAACAATAGTAAGACATCTATTGTTGATGAAAAAATTGCGTTAATGGAACAACATTTTATCTTAAGTGGCAATGTGTACCGTAATCGAGATAACTCAGTTCCAAATTTAGATCAATTTTTAAAATTAAATCTTAGCATTGATGACTATGTATATTATGTGCATGGAAAATCACAGCAAGATTTGCAAAATCAATTAGCATTCAAATCTAATGCAAAGCGAATCACCAAGAAGTCTGCTATGGACAACCGGTTAAGCTTGAAAGAAAAGAAAAGTCATAACAAGTCTAAACGCATTGATGGATTACTAAATGAGTTTTACGATTTTGGAATGTTCGCACCATTTGGCGTATATCATGCAGCCAATAAATTTGGTTTGCACACGTTAAATCAATATAACCTAGCAACTGGTTCTGCAATGGGTGCCGTGTTCTTAGGGATGGGTGCAGTTGACTCAAGCACCACCATGTTTGATGAGACAATTACAGGCTCAATCAATGAGACACTCAACGATGACATGCGTGACTTCAATTCTTCTAGTAACGATCTTTTTTAAGTTCAATCTAAGTTCAACTCCTTAAAAGCCTAATTAATATTAGGCTTTTTGTTTTTAATAATTAAAAAACATTTCAGTAATAATTATTTATTAAGGGCTTATTATTCTATAATATAATATTGTGCTAATAATTTAGAATATATGCGATGGCAAATGCAGATTTTGTAATTTATACACTTGGCGACACTGATACTTTTGAGGCTATGTTGCAGGGTGTTGCGTTGATCTTTCAGGACCCATTATATTCGGGGAATGCTGCATTTGGCTTGGGCTATGGTGTACTCCTAGGCGTTTTTATTCTTTTCACAATTGCGCTGTACCAGTCGGTATTTACGCAAAAGTTTGAACTAAAAATGTTGATCGCACCATTGATATTCTATGTCATGCTTACTCTACCTAAAACTACCGTCACAGTAGTTGATGTCTACAATCAAGCCCCTACTAAACAAGTTTCGAATATTCCAATTGGGTTAGCTTTACCACTCAACTTAGCGAGTAGTGTCGCGTATGGCTTCACAGAATCCATGGAGAAGGCATACAGTACGCCTAATAGTCCAAGACTGCTGACTGACGGCTTCGCTTCACCTTTAAAAACACTATACGCATTGCGCTATATAAATATTAGTGATGAAAGCCCTTATATTTCAAATATGATTAATCAAGTCTATCAAAGTTGTATCGTTGGTAATTCTAGGTTTGATCCTGATGAATATAAAAATTCACCTGATGCGTACACATATTTTATCAATTTTTTATATACAAGCTCTGCCGGCATCGTAACACTACGCAATATTGATGGTACCTCTGAAACTTTTAGTTGTTATGAGGCAGCTAACAAACTTCAAACATCATTTGAATCTTTTGTATATGGAAATGGGGCAACAGCCGGAACTCTAAATTATAATTTTAAAAGAGCATTAAACGGCGCACTATTGCTCTCAAACAGTTCTGGTTCACTTAGTAAAACCCGTGACTATAACGATGTCATGAATAGTTTCGCTCAAATCACAGATTTGACAGCTCAAGATGGTCGTCAGTTTCTATTAAACACTTTATTTAATCAGCCACTTCAATCAGCTTCATTTTGTGCAAATAATCAAGGATCAACTGATTCTACTTCAACAAATATGGCTCATTGTACATCTTGGGTACAAAGTGAAGCTCAGCTTGCAGAGGATAATGCTGCGGCAGCAACAGGCTTCGTAAGAATGCTACAAGATGGTCAAAATATTCTACTATTTTTGGCAATCCTTCTTTTCCCACTTGTAGTGATCATGATCGTATACATGGGGACAAAATCAGTAGTAGTTGTAACCAGTTATTGTATGTATCTCGCATCCGTATATCTTTGGATGCCGATCGCGAGCATTATTAATTTTTACTCCTATATAAGAATTACGGACACAATCTTTACTTTTTCTGGTTCTAATTCTGGAAATCTGTTTGGTATTTCAGATTATCCTGCATTCTATCAAGCCGTAAGTGATTCACTATCACTCGCCAATGGTTTAACTGCGATCATACCAATTTTTTCTATGATGTTTTTCTCTGGGCTGACCATGGCTGTTGTTGGATTCATGAGACGTTCAGATGTAACTAAATCCTCATATTATGATGCTAAACAAAATGTACCAGATGCTATTAGTGGATCGCCTTTTGCAAATAAAACTTCAATGACAACATCAAATGGCTTGGGGGCGGTTACTGATTCAAATGGTGGTAAAGCTTTTACAACGTCATCATCTCAATCATTTGAAGCAACAGGCTCTCAAATGGTTGCGCTGCAAAAAAAGAAGTCTATTTTAGAAAGTCGTTCTGATAGTCTCACAGCTCAAATTAATAGTTTAAGTTCCCTATCAACAAATGGGGGAACAACTGAGAATAATCTAAGTAACGTTCGAGATCACACTAGGAAAGATATAAGTTCTGGCTCAGGTTATAACCAACAATACTCTGAAACAGATAGTGGTATTTATACTCAAAATGGGAAACGCACGCAGCTTAAAAGTGATGAAAGTGATGTAGTAACTGCTACAAATCAAGTAGGCGTAAATACTGGTGCAGGCATTGGTTTAAAGGCAGGAAAAGGGACCACATTTGCTGATACTACATTAGCAGCAGATGGAACACCGGCTGCATTACAGAATGCGAGTACAGAACAAACTGCTGCAAAAGGTTCTGGAGATAATGCCTATTCTCTTGGTTTCGTACAAGTTAAAGCCGGTTCAGCAACAATTGCGCAGGCAGGCTATCAAGATGCGGATCGGGGTGTAATGAGTGGTACCGAAAAAAATACCATTTATAAAGGGTCAGGGAATCAGCAGAAAGAATATTCAGATAGCCACTACCAGATAACAGGCGGTTATCAAGATAATAAAGTACTTGATGGAAAGTCACATGGTTTAGATAAAAATGTGAGTGTCGCATCAAATGAAACGACAAAGGAAAGTCAAGCATATAAAGCTTCTCTCACACAAGCACTATCACAAACCCAAGCAGAATTAGAGCAAGTGAATAATGCTATTTCACAAATAGCAGCGTCTAGTTTTACTGTGAACATGCTTGATTCAGATGTAATGCATCGTATAACAAGACATGAATCTGTACGTGCGGACTTAGACCGTATCGATCGTGAAAATAAAGAACGTTATGGGGATAAATGGGAAGATGCGAAGCGCATTGCAGCAGCTCATGCTCAAGTAACTGAATTAGCTGTATCTCAATTTGCTAACCCTGAACAATTTGCTTATTACACAATAGTAATGGCAGGCATGAGCATGAACTACGAGTCTGCAAATGCTACATATAAAGCATTAACAGGATTTGATGCTCCATCTCATGAGTTAAATGACAATCTAAGATCAGTTAACACCGACTGGTCTAAAATGAATGTAGACCATAGAGATTTAGCCGGTACTTTTGCAAAATACTTTGGTTCAAATGCTAATTTGGATGGGCAATATGCCTATTTAGCCGGAGAGTTGGAGGTTAGAGGGGATAAACAGCAACAAAATATGATTATGGTGTATAACTCTTTTTTACATGCAGGCTTTACACCTAAACAAGCAGCTATTTTGACAGCCGAAGTAGGACGCGAAAATAGCTTCAATTCATCATCTTTGTATGGCACACACTATGACCCAGAAAAACAACATTTAACCAATGGGGGAATGATCAGCTTTAACCAAGATCGTAAAATCGCCTTAGATCAAGAAATGATGGCAAAAGGACTGGTTTCACGAGGAAAAGTTGGTTCTGCATCCTATGTAGAGAGTCAAGCTTCTTTAGATGCAATGGCTCAATTCATGCATAAAGAACTTTCAGGTAATAAACGTTACGCAACAGCTTGGGCTGCATTAAATAGTGATACCAATACAATCGATCAAATTCATTATGCTGTTGGTAAGAATTACATCGTCTGGCGCATTGATGATGAAAAATATCGCGAAAACGGCGAAAAAAATAGAAAGGATTTTGCTGAACGTCTAAATAATGAATTGGTCTCACAATCAAAAGCAAAATTTGAACCTAGTCATATAAGTCAAATGTCATCGGCAGATTTCGCGGCAGCAAATAATCCAAGCCTTTCATCAGCACTTTCAAAAACAGGGCTAAAAGGACAAATTTTGGGTGATGGGCTAGTCGATAATAAATACATTGCTAATGCAGGACTTCCGATTAAAGCTCCAAGTCACAATAAGGACCAAGCTTACGGCGGTGGTCAGTCCCGAGGTTACACAGTTGAATTTGCACATCTTACAAATCAACACCTTGGAGGGAAGATCAAATACTTTTCTGGGTTTAATGATGAATATCATCAAAACGTTGGCAGTACTGGCAAACATGTACAAGGAAAAGCGTTCGATATAGTACTTAGTAATCCTAGTGATGCAAAAAAAGCAATTTCAGAGATGCAGGAATTAGCCAAAAAACACGGTTATAAAGTAGCTTTTGTTAATGAATATGAATCTAAATCCAAGGACTTTACTGGACAGCATCTACATGTCTCGGTCCTCGGACGTGATGGAGGCTACCAGAATAAGATTTCAAGAGAAATCGAGGAAAGACAAATTGCTGCTGCAAGCTCACTAAATAAAGCAGATTTAACCAGAACACAAATTGCTCGACCCGTTAAAAGTGATGTGGGTAGCTTTATTCCCCAAGGACATGGTGCGGATTATCGTGGACCAAATGCGTCTGATTTGGCAGTACGTCATGAGCAGAACAGACAACAAAGCCAACAACAATTTAATAAAAATACATTGTTGACGCACGGTATAACTGTCTCTCCGGATAAAAATGGTGAAGATTTGCATTATTCGGTGGGTGACAAAGGAAAACTAGCTGAGAACTTGAATGCTCCGATTGTTTCAGGTGATGTAGCAGTAAAAATGCTCAAAGAAAATGTTATGAACACTATTGAGCGTAATAAAACTATGCCTGCAAATTTGCACCTAGATCGGGCTATGTCAAAAACTGATGAAGAAAAAACTCCTCAATATAGTGATTTTAATCTTTCACGACAAAAATACGTTGAAAAAGAAACACAAGTGAATGACCAAAAATTGACGGAATCAACAGGATTAAATCGTCAAGAAGTTGGGCAAGACCGTAGAAAAATTGAGGAAAATAATGACCTAAGTAGAGCGGATTTGCAGAAAGGTCTAAATGAGAAAGTGCAACAAGAAAAAGAGCGTAGGTTTGAAGTGATTAAGGATGAGCTAAGGGATAATCCTGTTCCAAGAGAGCGTCATGGTCCTACATCATTAAACTCAGCACTTGTCGCCAAAAACTATACGCCAGACCCAGATAGTTCAATGTTGACCGCAGATAATATAACCATGGTCGAAGCTGTTCAACGATATAACGCGAAACGCGAAGCAAAAGATAAGGAATAAGATATGTTTGAAATATTCTCTATGGGGGATACCCAGACTTTTGCAGAAGTTTTGAATGGCATTGCCATGATGTTTAGTAACAGCCCTATTTTTAAGGGAAATGGTCCCTTACAACTAGGATTTGGGGCTTTCGTAGGAATAGTAATCCTTTTCGCAGTAATGATATATAAAGCTGCTTTTGAGCAGAAATTCGATTGGCACACTCTTATTGTCCCTCTCATCTTTTATATCATTCTTACAGTTCCTAAAACATCTGTTGTAATTAGTGATATTTATAATGTTGAGGCACCGAAGAAAGTTGATAATGTGCCGATTGGGTTGGCAATTCCTGTTTCAGTGATCAGTGGAATGTCCTCAGTAATCACTCAATATATTGAAAAGGCTTTCTATGTTTTGCCGGTCGATAACATAATGCGATCACCAACAAAATTAACCCAAGATGGTTTTTTAACCCCCTTACAAGTATTGAACTCTGTTCGATATGACAACTTGAATACGGATCACCCATTATTACAACAAGCATTTAATAAAGTTTATGCCACATGTATTGTCGGGAATGATCAATGGAATCCAGAAACCTACACTCGCTCGAAGGATGTATCCGCATATTTTCAAAGTGTATTGAACTCAACGGAAAGATTAGTTTCTTTCACTGTCAGTGAAGCAGGACAAGGCTCAATCAAAACCATGTCATGTGCTGATGCGGGTTCCTATATACGAATAGCCTTAGATGTTCATTTAACTGATAAAAATAACGATTCAACGGGATTGTTAGGCTCCAATTTTAAAAAGAACTCTTTTACTGAAAAAATGGCTAGAGCCATGGCGGTGAATAACACTTATGGAAAATTAAAAGGTCCAACGGGTACAATTAAATACGACTATGCACAGGTAGCGAATATGATCAGTAGCCTTACTGGTCAAAGTGCATCCGAGAGTCGCTCATTCTTAGTAAATGTTCTTTTTGACCCAATGGTAAGGACAGCATCAAAGTGTACATCTGAGTTTTCACTCGACCAAATTTCAAAATGTTCTGCTTGGATCAGTACTGTCGAACAATGGAAAGATCGATCTGCTGCGAGTGGTACAAGTTTTCTTAAGAAAATGAAAGATGGTCAGAACATGATGGTACTTGTAGGGTTCATGCTTTTTCCATTTATGGTTTTCATGATAATGCTTCAAGGTATGGCAAGTAAAAAAATGGTTGCCGGATATATAGCATTTATTTTATCAAACTACCTATGGTTGCCAATGGCTGCCATTATCAACTTTTATGGGCAATATACGTTTCAAGATGCTGTGTACATGCTGAAATTAGCCAATCCGAATGGCATATTCACAATTAGTCAAGCCCCACAATTATATAGCGTGGTTACAACCAAGCTTGCCGTAGCAAATAACGCTATGGGAATGGTTCCTGTATTATGCTCTATGCTTTTCGGCGGAATGATGTGGGGTATGAATGCATTCGCTAAAGGTATCAATCCGGCAGACGGCGGTTACGATGCAAATATAAATAGTAAGACACCGATTAGTTCTGCTCCTCTTAATTCGCATTCGAGTATTATCAATAAGGATGGTTTTGGTGCCGCGACTATTCAGGGTGTTGGATCAACTGATATAAAAATGAATCAATCAATCAGTGCTGCGAGATCAAAAGCGGCTGAATATGATGATCAAATCAGCCAAAAGTTATCACGATTAGAACAGTTATCTGCACGATCGTCTGATGGATTTAGTAATTCTGTATCAAATGCACAAGGACATCGGAACTCAACTGAAACAGGAACAGAAAAACTAGCTACTTATAATGATAGTACAGGTAATTCTGACAAGGTTATTACTGATGGTAATACGCATACCACTAAAGATATTAATGAATCAGATTCTTTGAGTACGAATTCTCAAAAATCTGGTAATACTGTTATTAAGGGAGACCTTACACTTGCAGCCACGGCGAAGGGTGGTATAGGTGGGAAAGATAAGGTAAAAGCTGCTGCGGGCGTATCAATTGGCGGAGATGTTAATGTTGTCAATTCAAGTGCAGTGCAGGGTAAACGTACTGTAGTAAATCAATTAACTGAGAATCCTACTTTCGATAGTACCGTCAATAATGAACATGGTATCAAGGGGGGAGAATCAAAGAATAATCAAGCTGTAACGACTGAAAACTTAATATCACGAATCAAGAATAGTAAAGATGCAAACTTCAAAGCAACAGCTTTGAACGAAATTATTCAACAAGATCAATCAAATAATTATTCAATAGCTGAAAAAAGAGAAGCTGCCCAATTAGCGAGTGAAGTGCAAAGCTTAAGTGGACAAAAATCTCAGGCATTACAATGGGTCATATCTAACAGTATCAGTGATAGTGATATTTCCGGTAGAACCAATGTACTTGCCCCAAATAGTAAAGTCGTAAATGCCGCTTTGGATAAAACTGATGAGTTAGGTCGATCAAATGTTACTAATTGGGATCAGTTAAAAGGTGATGCGGAAAAAATTCTTAGACTTGGTGGGCAATCTACGCCTGATGCCATAGAACGTGTTTCTATTTTTTTAGCTGCTCGGCAGTCTGGTAATTCGGAAGTCATGCTTTCGGCAATGGACGCAATTGCGCCATCTACTACAGTTGTTGATACTTTTAGAGAAAGAGACACGTTATCGAACTTATCTTCCGCAAATTCAAGAATGAAAGCCGAAGATGAAAAGTTTAATTCAATTTCATCAACAATTGATGCTGAGACCATTTCAAAAGCAAAAGAGAAGTATGGCACGTCATTTGATAAGGCAGATGAGCTAATCTCAAGCACTGGCGATTTAGTCAAAAAATCAAACAATCTGACCGGTCAAGAATTTGACCCAATAAAACAGGTCAATGTAAATCAAATTTCGATTGATAAACAAGCGAAAATCCAGAACATTAATAAAGAGTATGGCGATGTAAGTTCCGAAATAGCATCAAATGCTCCAGTAATAAAAGATTCGAATGGTAAGCTAATCACCCCGACTGTTACGTCATTTTCGGATTATCCAACTGAGTATGATCGACAAATTGCGAATGCCCAGAAAGATGGGAACAATGAAGAAATCATTCGTTTGTTAAATGAAAAGCAACAATTAGAATTAGGTAATAGTGAAGCAGTTAACAAAATCACGAGTGAATTAGATACAAAACTTGGGGTTGAACCCAAGAAATAAAAAAAGCGGCTTTGCCGCTTTTTTTATCGATTTGCGGCGTGGACTTTATCTAAGTCTTGATTAAATACTTTAAAAGGATATTTACTTTCATATTCTTCAATAAGTTCGGCTTTTGTTTTCTTACCTTCTTTAATTTCATTATCTAATAGAACCAACATTGTCGTGTAATAACCATCCATAAATGCTTTATCTTCATCATTCAGATGAACAAAGGCATTGTAATTTACATGGAATCTGTCCTTGAAAACTTGGTTCATTGCCATAAGAAAGGAAAACTTTTGATCAGGTTTTTCTAAGGCATCTAATTTCTTATTTACACCTTCAAGTATGGATTTCTGTGCCTTCTCCCTACCTGACAAAGAGGAAATTTTCAAATCTTTATGTAAAGTGCGAAAATTTTGTTCTGGATTTGAGTCAGTGTACTGACTTTCTTGAACATTGACAGGCTCCGCATAAAGATACAGTGGTGATAGTGAAAATATTAAGCCGCAAAGCTGTGCTTTAGTAGATTTTTTCATAGAATTCCTCTTTTGATTGATAAATAAGTATTTTTATCTTGTAAAAATATAACAGATAAAAAATGAAAAAATAATTATATTATTTTCTTAAAGTTTTTTTATTGTTTTATTTTATATTCCATAACATTAGATTTATAATTGATTAATTTTAAAAAATATTAATAGGATTTCTGATGGCTGATCCTTTTGTAATTTACACGATGGGCGAATCAGGGCTTTTTGCTAGTGCATTGAACGGCGTAGCAATGCTGTTCAATGATACGGGTTTATTCCATGGTACGGGTCTGGGTAACTTAGGTATCGGGGCTTTCTTTGGTGTAATGCTATTATTTGTTGTTTGGCTTTATAACGCTGCATTCAAACAGCAAATGGATTTAAGAGCATTATTGGCTCCATTAATTGTTTACATGGTCTTAACGGTACCAAAAACAACAATCGCAATCGAAGAAATCTCAACAGGTAATGTAAAGACGGTCGCGAATGTTCCAATTGGTTTGGGCTTGCCGGCAGCAGTCGCTAGTGGATTTAGTATTGTTTTTACAGAAGTTGTTGAAAAAGCCTATCAAGTCGTAGGCGGCAGCCCTACTGGTTATATGCCTAAAATTTCAGAAGAAGGTTATGTAACTCCTCTTAAGCTCATCAATGCTTTACGTGATTCTGCATCTATCGTTCCGTCACAATCCTTATTACAAACTACTAAAAATATTTATCAGTCATGTATTGCCGGCAATCCGAATTTTAATGTTGAAAGCTATAAGAAAGACGCGAATCCTGTTAAATATTTTACGGATGCTGCAAAAACCAGTAGTAACTCTGTCGTATATGTAACTTTAGCTGCTACAGGTAGTACTTCTGACAATATTATGACTTGCTCGTCAGCAGCAGATGAAGTCCAAAAAGCAATGGAAGCTTATGTTGATGGGATAAACAACTCAACTGGTGGTGCCACACAAGTTAATAAGATTATTGGCGATGTGACATTGTACAACTTGAGGAATGCAATGATACGTCAGATGACAGCGAATGGTGAAGTTGCAGGCTTCAATCCAAAACCAACAGCAGGCGGAAGTAATTACACCATTAATGATATGGTCAATTATGTAAGTTTGATGGGTAATACTTCTCAGGATAATGCCCGTAGCTTTATGATGGCTACGATATTCAATCCAATGCTAGAAACTGCAAGCTACTGTTATGACAAAGCAGATGGCATGTCTGGAATGTCAAAATGTTCTGCTTGGATCGCTTCACGTAGCCAATGGGAAGAAAAAAATGCGGCGGCAGGCACAGGTTTTTTACAAGTAATGCGAGATGGTCAAAATGTTCTCATAATGATTTCATTTTTATTTTTCCCGATTATGGTGTTATTCGTGATGATTCAGGGAACAAGTTCATTTAAGTTGTTAGGCAACTATATGGCTTTTACTGTATCAGCATATTTATGGCTTCCTGTAGCAGCAATGATCAATTTTTATATTCAGCATACCTTAGCTGACGAGTGGTACAAAGTTGCAACTTCCACAGGTATTCACACATTAAACTTGATTACAGGTCCACAATTTTATGCGGCTGTGTCACAAAAACTTTCCCTAGCAAATTCCTTACTCGCCAGTGTCCCAATGCTCTGCATGATGCTATTTACTGGCATGATGATGGGTATGAGCCAAATCACTGCCCGAATGAATAGTGCTGATGCAGGTAATTATGACGCTAAAGTAAATACTCCGGATGTTTCAAAGTCAGCACCATTAGCAACAACAAATTCAGCCGTGACAATTTCCGGTCAAAATGTTGCAACTGTAAATGGTGTTCCACAAGTCAGTTTATCTTCATCAAATACACAAAAGAGTGCAACTGAACTTTCTAAATCTGCCAGTGCGACCAGAAGTGAAATTGCTTCTGATATAGCAAACCTTGAGAGCCGCATGGGAGTGGAAATTGGGAGTTCAACAACTAATTCATCAACTACAGGTAGTCAAGCTAATTACGCTTCTGGCACCTCTATAAGTAGCGGTAGTGTAACGCAACGAGGAACAAGTGATACAACTCAACTAAGTAAAGCTGATGGAACTAGCTTGGATACTACAGCAAGTAAACAACATGTTTCGTCAAGTGGGGTTAGTGGTGGCGTTGGGGCTTCTGGTGGTGTCACAGGGAACAAAAATTTTGGTGGCGATACTGGCAACAAAAATGATGCTAACTCTGGAAAGAATGGCAAAAATCCTGCTGCTTTAAATGTTCAGGCAGGAGCGCAAATTGGGGGGCAAGTTTCTGGATCAACCTCTAATGTGAATAGTGACGGTACAGCATTGACTACAAATCAGTCTACCACGCTTGCTAAAAATGACGCACAATTTAACTCAACGGCGGCTACAACCGGAAATAGTAAAACCACTTCACACACATCGTCTGACTATTCTCAAAGACTACAAGAGCTAAGAAATACTGCTACACAAACTAAAGGTAGTGGGTATACAGAACAGTTCTCTAGTGACTTTAATAAGATTCAACAGAAAATTGAGTCCCTTAAACACATTGAACAAGAGAGTATGGATTTCTCAAGCTCTGTCTCAGCTAAAGCTCCAGATGTTCAGGGGATGATTAATATGAATCCTCAAGCATTTGAGAATTTAAAATCATCTGTGAATAGTGTTAATGATCCTAAATTCCAAGATGACATGCGTAGACAACAAGACGCTTTAACATCACTCGGAAATCCGAATGACAGACAAAATGTAGCGTTGGTAGCGGCAGCATTACAATCCAGAAACCCTGCAATTAATAATGCTGCAATGGAGTTCTTAAATCCACAAGGTGCGGAACGATACAATGAAATGAGTAGATCAGTGGGTAATGTTTCAGTCCAAGACATTGGCAACCGTGTTGATCAAAAGACAGGAAATGCTCAGTCTCAAATAGAAGCAGCACAAGAAAGAACCAATTTATCTCCGAGTGCTACATCATTACCAAGCAATGTACAAGGTCCAAGCTCGAATACTGTTCACGCACCTCAAAAGGTTAATCCGAACATGGTTACAGTTGATCCGCAATCATACAGTGAGAAAGCTAGGGATGCGAATAGTGAGGTCCACAACAGAACCAAACATCTCCTAAGTGCTGAACCAAAGCAATAAATTGGAATCCTTAAAATCCCCGTAATGGGGATTTTTTATTAAATATTATTTATATTTCTATTTTATATTATTAAAATAATACTATAATATTTATATTTATTTGCTGTGAAAATTATATTATGAAGTCAAATACAAATCAGGAGCTTTATAACGAGCTACTACACAGTGGCAAAATTTTGGCGACCAACATCAAGCCTCCGTATGGCAATAATATTTACAAAGAATACACGTCAAATCGCTTTTATGATCCAAGCAATCGGGCGTTTAATATTTACTTTTTAAAATCTGCTGATTTTATTAACGAAATCAAAAAAAATCCTCTTTTTCTAGGTTATGTACCCCCCGAAGTATTCAATGAAAATGATGTTTGGGATTTAATTTATGCAAATCCTCTTTGTTTAATAAATTTAGACGACTCATACATTCAACCAAAAATGTATGCTACAGCAGTCATGCTAGAGCCTAGATTGCTCGGTCTTTTGAATGAATTTCACCAGACTAAAGAAATAGTCCAAGAGGTGATAAATAAACAACCACTAGCTCTACAGTATGTGCGTGATGACCTTAAATATTTCTATATTTGTCAAAAAGCCGTTTCACTGGATTGGCGTGCCATAGAGTTTGTACCACCAAATATTATTGATTCGAAAATAATTGAAATTGCCAAAGAAAGTGAAGATGCATTCTTACTCGACAAAATAGATCGAAGTAAATTGGATGCAGATTTTTACATAGAGCAGCTTATAAAATTTCCAATTGAGGGGGCTACCCACCTCATTGCAGCAAATTTGATACCCAATCAACACCGAATCAATGAATTAATTTATTTCATTGAAAATCTTGATAGTTACTCGCCTCAATACATTTTTGACAACTGTGATCCAAAAGTCCTGATGCATCACGAAAAATACGAAGCCTTCGTACATTTGTTCTCACAAAAACCTGAGTGGATAGTACATTTACAACCGTGCTTTATCACAAAAGACATTTTTGAAATCGCTATTCAAAATGACGTATATCCTAAATTAGAAAGTTTCAATTGGACCGGTGAAATAATTGCCAGTGCTTATACGTTGAATAAAAAGGCTTTCAGGTATCTTCCTTACAATAGACTAAAATCTGTTGGAGCAGATCGAATTGTTCAAACAGTCGCAGAAGCAATTAAAGAAGGGTGGATCGATCAGCTCCCAAAATATTTCTTCATTGATGAGGTTGTAAATAATGAAGAATTGCGACAGTCACTTCTTGGAAGCCGAGAGTCATTCGCTTATTTAATCACGCAAGCGGATAAACTGGATTGGGACCAACTACAAAAATTTGACTGCTCAATAGACGAATACAGATTATTAAAACAATCCATCCCGACTGACAAAGCAGCAATATTTTTTGAAAAAAATGTTGAGTCATACATTGCTTTCACCGATGATGCCAAAACAATTGATCGTACAGAAATATTTTTAAAAAAATATCCTAGCCAAGTTAGATCAATTCCAAGGGAAACTCAACAAAACCATGTCCTTATGAGTAAATTGATTGAGAATAACCCAATTATTTCTCGTTATTTGGAACCTCAGGAAATTGTTGAAATTTTCTCGAACGCAAACTAATTTTTAAAGCGGAACTTATAAGTTCCGCTTTTTTATTAGACTCATAGGAGTTACGAAAATGTTAATAGACAAGATAGGCGAAGCTATAAGTTTTAGGTCAATGGATGGAGCTTGTGGCGAGGTATTTGTAAATCCCAAAGGGAATATTGTCTTTAAAATTAACATTACTTTAAATGGTACACCTCATCTTATAACCCTTTTGGATGAGTTAATTAATTTTATTCCATTATTCTATTTCCAGTTGCTAAAAAAGGAAAAGGAAGAATGGGAGTGTATTACTTTCTTGGATACAGAATTAGTCAGCTCTTTACACTTATACAAAATTGATTCATTTTTGTCTAAAGGACGACTATGGTTAAACATAGATAAAATTTCGTATATTTTTGATCTATCTCAACTAATGTTTTCCAAACAGCTTCTTGGAGAAGCAATTTATCAATCACTTCTAACACAAGCAGAATATCTCGAAGATTGATAATTAAGCAGCCTCTCGTATATGGGTCCTTATTAGATTCTCAAGACTTTCCGTTGGAGTTTTATTAGTTATTCTAAGTGTGGGTATACCGGCTGCTGCTGCAATCTCATCCCGCTTTAAATCACGCATTCTTACCTTTTTACTTGTATGTGAATCATCGTCAATTTCAACAACAAGAAGTGGATTGAAATCATGATCTACGATCAAATAGTCCACCGACTTTCGATTAAATTGGTTTCGGAGTTTTGTAATTTTGCAATTAATAAAAGCATTGAAACTGACCTGAGGACAAATCAGTAATCCTTCTGGCATGTTGTTAATGATTCGTTCAAGATTGTAAGCTTCACTATCAGTTAAAATTCTTTTAGGGGAAACATTCCCGTCAAAGTCAGATGCACATTCTTCGTTCCCTGAATCTTCTTGTTCTTCATTGGGTTCAAGTTCCTTAGCTTTAAAGTTGGGTCCAAATACAATAATTAGTATTAACAAAATCAAAGCAACAATTCCCAAAATTTTAAAGAACATTGGCATCATAAAATCTTATTCCTCAACAATATAATAATTATATTTAAAAAATATTTTATTTTAAATATATTTAACAAATAATCCATGATGATAATATTTATTAATCTTTTATTATTTAGATTTATGCTTTAACATGTTTTAAAGTTTTAATGTTTCTATTGCTCTATGACTACTAACACAATGCAAGAACTGTCTGAGAATTTTGATTACTGGAGTGTAAGCAATCCGATCGGGGCGAAATCGGGTGTTGATGTCATCAAAGCATGGATCGAACGCACTTGTAGTAATTCAGACAATACTCTCGCCAGTTATGTCAAAGAGATTAAACGTTTTTTGATATTCTGCGATTCGAAGAACATCCGGTTCGATCATATCTCTGCTAATGATATTAATGAGTATCTGGGAATACTATTCAGTCCAAATCAAGATTGGCTTAAGCCTAAAGATGGTGAACCGACAGCAAAAACCCAAATTCTTCTGAAAGGTTTAAAACGTGAATCTGTTAAATATAGTCAAATGGTGCTTAACAGCTTTTACAGTTACATAAAAGAAGCAGGGGTTATTCGCTCAAATCCGGTTGCGTTATCAACCATAATCAAAGTCGATACCTCTTACAACATTACAGGCAAGTCACTGAGCTTTGATGCGTGGGATTTCCTCAGCTCTTGGCTAAAGCATGAGAGTTTAAAGTCGAATAACCATCATAACCGTAGTAAAGCCGTTAGAGATCGATGGCTAATGCATCTCTTGTATTACACTGGTGCGCGGCGTTCATCTATTTCAAAAATTAATATGGCTTGTTTCTCAGTTGAGCAGAAAGCAAATCGGCGAGTTTGGGTCCTTAATTTCTTAATGAAAGGTAATAGGGAACATACTGTATTACTGACCGAACAACTGTTGAATGAATTAAAATTTTATCGAACAAGTATCGGTTTAACAGAGTTGCCTAGTGAAAATGAAGAACATATACCTGTGGTCCCTGCGGTGAAACTTAAACCCAACAGTATCTTAAAAGCAACTAAACCTATCTCAGATAGAGGGATCAACTACGTTATTGAAGAATCACTTAAAAAAGCAGCCTTGGAATGTGAAGATTACTTCATAGCAAAAGAGCTTGGTAATGCAACCCCACACACATTCAGACATACTTGTGCTACTCATTGGCTGAATATGGGGATAGATGTAGTAGCTACTCAAAAACATCTTGGGCATAAAAATCTAAACACAACCATGGTCTATATACGCGAAACAGATGAACATCGACTCAAGGAAATCGATAAATTAACAAAATTGTTATCAGAAAGAGAGTAGTACAAAAATAATGAAGTATAGGTATTTAACCTTCTGGATAACCTATACCTCATTGAAATAATTATATTTGCTTTATATTCATACATTTAAATATGATCATGAATATTTTTTCAGGTTCTCCTTTAGTCACTTTATTATATTGATTTTATTGATATATTTTTTATATTTCACATTGTTTTTCAATAATAATTTAGCAAGTGCTTAATTTTATTAGCATTATGCAATTTACATTTTATTCAATTTAGCAAGAATTTAGCTTTAATTCTGTGATACGGGCAAATGGACATTTCGATTATTCGTAGAATGAATCTAAAAAAGTTTATTAGTGAGTATATAGATTCGGGAAAATTTAAGAACTACGCCGAGTTTTGTGCTGTAAAAGGGCTAGAGGCAAGTTATTTATCACAGATACTTCATGGACACAGAAACATTGGTGAACGTTCAGCAAGAAATTTAGAGGGAAAAATTGGGCTGACACCAAAAAGCCTTGATAATCCAACAACCATACAAGGTGTTCATGACCAAACACAACCTCCAGAACTTCAAGTAAAAATGATTCCTGTTCTTAACATGACCCAAGCAAAGAAATGGAGAGAATATACAAAAGGGACACTCAGAGCAACGAGCTATACTTTTACTGATTATACAGGTGCTTCAATTGATCAAATATTTTGTGTTTTGGTTAATGATCCGAGCATGTATCCACGTTTCCAAATAGGAGATAAGCTAATCATCGATCCTACAGCAAAGCCGGCACCAAGTGATTTTGTTATAGCAGAAAGTGAGGGACACAATTCAGTTATTTTTAAGAAATATCGAGTCTTAAGCTATACGAATTATCGACAACCTGAATTTGAGCTAATTTCACTTAATCCTGATTTCCCCAAGATTACATCTAATGAACATGCGATCTCAATCATTGGAGTAGCGGTCATACATGTACAAAGCTTAAAATAAGATTAAATTTCCGTGAACTGATCCACATATAAAGAACAAAGTTTGGTCAAAACATTATTAAAATCGAATAACGATTTAATTATATTTTTATTATCATACGTTCAAAAATAGTTTAAAAATTCTGTTTAAAGCATTAGCTAAATTTTATTCGCAATAGCTAAAATTTGAAATTTTAGAGTATTAATTCAGCTTATAAATTTAGAATAAAATATACAGGTCGTTCCACTCTAATTTTAAAACTTTGGATTCAATTTAGAGGTAGACGACTATTATCAAATTATATTACATAAGATTACATAGTAAGGCAATGTAGAGTACTGCATATAATTTCAGTTATGTGCAGTACTAGGGGGAGTCTTGTTTTTCATAAGGTTTTGATCCAAATTCTGTCAAGAACCGACCTAATAGGTCGTTTACATTAATAAAATTTTTCAAACATTTCTTTTAATTAAACATTAAATCAATATGTTAAATTAAACTAAGTAAAGTGGTTTTGAATGTATTTATTTGATCTAATATTAAAAAATTTCTTCTCTTTTAAGGTTCAAATTATTGGGTCAATTATTTTAGGTAAAATTAGTTTAATTTTAGGTGAACATAAAGCAAATAAGTGGTAATTTAATGCCATGGATTGTTTGCAGTATAGATAGGGTTAGCCATGAATAAACAGACATCAGATTCTAGCAATTTGCTCCAAGCTGTTTTCGACACCAATGAAAGCCAAAATAGCTTAGCCGGCATAATTGTTAATGTTAGTCAGTTACCATCAAGTGTAATTGACCAAATGTTAGCTCATGCAGCAAAAGAGCTAGAAAAACGCAAATTGATTGAAAAAGATGGCGCACTTCTCAAAATTTTGGAAATTGTAAAGCGTTACAATATTCCATTTGATGAGATCACGCATGTGTTAGAAAGTGCGGATGCCGTGTACGGTAGTCATTCTGAGAATGGTAAATATCGTAAGCTTTATATTGATCCTAACAACTCTATGAACACATGGACTGGTGTTGGTCGCCGTCCAGATTGGATTCGTGAAAAAGTTGAACAAGGTGTAAATATTGAAGATTTTGCGGTTCAATTAAACGAAAATGACAATCAACGAAAATTGTACTTTTTCAATCCTAAAAAACCTACACAGCGTTGGAATGGTTTGGGACGTAAGCCTTTTTGGTTTAAAGAACTTGAAGCATCTGGCGAAGATTTAGAAAAATACAAAACTTATATTTAAGCCTTTTCTTATTTGTAGGCTTTCCATAAAAGCACTTTTTATAAGTGCTTTTTTTTGTTCTTTTAATTTTATTTTCCTTTTTCAAATACCATGACCTTTATAAAAAGATTTGCAAAATCTTTACAATCATATTATTTTGATTAAAGGTTTTGTGCGCCTTACCTGTGTGAACGTAAAAGTCATTTAGCTATTTCATTTAATATAGCCGAGCCTTGACCCTGCTCAGCTTAAATTCACACCTTTGCAGAATATATCAAGGATTCGTCATGAATACTAACATTCACCCTTTAGATGGTCGTGTAAAGAAAGAAGCAAAACGTTTACATTCAACACTAAAATTAGTCTTGCAACACACCGACTGCTTAAATCAATTAGAACCAAGTTTTAAATCACCTACTCTCAAACAATGCTATGAAATTATTGCTCATGGCTATGGATTTAATACATACAATGGTCTGTGCAGTCTTTCTAATGATGATAAGACTGCAATTAGTTTGAATGATTTCAATACTAAAAGAATGGAAAATTCTCTTGCGAAGTTTCTTATTCGAGAAAATGTTAATCATAGTTCAGGTATTGTAGAAATTATAAATATTATTAATAACCCTGATGTTTTAGGTGAAATAATCACGGAAGTAGGAAATGTATTGCCATACCTTCGTGCTTATCCCACGGTAGATAAAATAAAAATACCAAATCGATTCTATTCATTAGAATTTATCTTTGAATGGACCGGCAATGAATCAAAATATTTCATAAACAAACTTCATGAAGTTACATTTAATGTAATTTTCTCAACGATCATAGAGTACTATGACCAGTTGGAGTTTATTGAATTTGAAAACACCACTATGTTTGGCTTGCCTATAAGTTTGTTTTATCCACACAAAATCAATGATATACATAAAGTCCGTGATGTTGTAATCGACCTTGAAGATTTACTAAATTCTTCTAATATTATTAAGGCAAGTTCAGGTCATTTAGATTTTGATAAACATCAAGACTCCATGGTTAATATAACTATGTCTCATGAATTAGCTCAACAGTTAAAACTAATCTCGAATGTTATCAAAATTCAGAATTTAGCGAGCCAAAAAATTGATGCTTTACTTGATATGTACATCAAGCATTATAACTCTGCATTTCAAACTTTTTTTAAAGTTGCATGTATAACCAGTTCACCTATTAAACGATTAATGGGTAATGATATTGTTAAGTATCAAATTGTTAAAAGAATGTATTTCAAAATTTTATTAAACAGCTTAGGTCTCCCCGACCGCTCGATTTATGTTTGCAAAACAGTTGAAACAGATAGTTGTAAAATTGAGGATGTTGTGCAGCAATTCAAAAACGATAGCTTATCCATTACTAATGCTGTAATCGAACTAGATAAACAATATGCAAAAGTTATCCTTCCATTTATTGAAAAATATATTGAGCTGCAAACAGAGCTTCTACATTTAGTTAAACCCCTATTTAGTATTACCTTTACAGGTGAATCACCATCGTCAAAAGAATCTAAAGATTCCTTCGTGAGAATTTTTGCTCCTCTAAAAAAACAAATAGACCGGATCAATTCTGAGTTAATCCAAGCTACTGTCACTTTGTCCGATAATATTTAAAACAAAAAAAGAGCCTTCTTAAAGGCTCTTTTTTTCTTATGCTCTATTTCAATACATATTCCACAATGAAACGTCCAAAGCCAATATCATTAGGTTTTTTTTCTGAAAGATAATTTACTGCCGCAGGATTACCTTCCGCAGCAGCCTCTTTAATATATAATTTTGCAGAATCAGGATCAGTTGACCAGAGCAAAGTAGCTTTTGCCATCATCGCATTCGAATCTTTTTGTGCGATCAATTGATCCAATCGATAAGCATCCGTTTTTGGATAATTTAACGCCATCCAAATAGCTGCTTGTGGCTTTCCAGAATCTGCCAATTTAAGCATTTCCGGCTTTATAGTGTCGCTATTCAGTTGAGCTTGGGCTTTACTTAATTTTGGTATAACTATTTCTTCCATCACAAACAAGAATGCAAGAGCAAAGACAACAAATAAGCCAATTTTTTTCCCCGTCTTTTTCAGAGTATCAAGCTTTAATGGGTTAGGCTCCATGACAAATGCGGGTCGGTTTTTCCAAAATTCTTCATTTTCTACATTTTTTAACTCAGACATTTATTTCACCGTTCTTTTGATAGTGTTTTATAAATATAGTTATTCAAATAATTAACGACAATTAAAATCAAATATTAAATTAATGTTATTTACAATTAATCACAAAATAATCAAAAAAACCCCTTTTTTTGAGTGTTCTAAATTTTGATACACCCCTATTTTTGAGTTATACTTATATCCATCGTATGATAGGTTTACTTATTACCAAAAGGTTTCAAAATGACTCAAAATAAAGCAAAAGTTATCCTGTTTGTTTCGCAAAAAGGTGGTTGCGGTAAAACAACCAACCTCATCAATCTTGCGACTGCTTCTATGTTCCAAGGTACTCGTAATGTAGTAATTTTAGATTGCGACCCTCAGCGTTCTGCAACTCTCTGGCAAGATGATAATCGTGATGATAAGGTAAAAGCCTTTGAATACGTGCTTCCACAGGTGGTTGCGCCGAAGCAAGATGTAATGCCATCACAGATCGTTAATCGTCTGTTAGATCAAATGGATGAAATCTGGATTGATACAGCAGGCTTTGTAGGTTACTCGCAAGATACTGCCCAAATGTATCTTAATGACATCCTTCCTTTAGTTGACCTTATAGTTACACCTTTTAAAGCGTCTAAATTTGATTTGAACGCAACAAAAGATACCCTTGAATACATCAACCATTTCAGCCGTAACATTAACCTTAATATTCCAAAATTATTATTACTTTCCGATATTAAGGGTGGGGAAAAAGGCACAAATTACGCTCTTGCTCTATTAGAGCCAATTTTAAGCCTTCCTTCAAATTCTGAATGGACTGTAATGAAAACTTATATTCCATATAGCGGACTTTTTGTTAAAGCACACGAGCGTGGTGGCAATGCCTTTGTTCCTCGCAAAATCGAACGTGTTACTGAGGCTTATGTTTCAGCCCTTTTGGAAATCCGTGAACAGTTAGGATTGATCTCTGAAAGCCAAAAGCGTGATGTTGTTGAGGACATCATCTCCAGTTTGCAATCTACTCGTCAGAATGCAAGTAAAGAAAAACGTCAAGACGAACTAGATGATCAAGAATAAGGTGAAAACAATGCGCGGAAGAAAATTAAATGTTGATGACCTTGTTGGTGGATTAGGAGCCAAACAAGGTGAACGTATTACTGATACGCTTAATAAGTCTTTGCTGAATACTGAACAACTGATCAAAGTCAGTCTCAACAAGATTTATGTTTCTAAACAGATTCGTCTTAAGATTCATCAAGACAAAGTTGATGAGATTGCCGCTACCTACCCATTGCGCAACTATCCAGAAATTAGAAAGGTAGACCCAGAAATTGACGGCGATAGTGTGCCTGATGGTTTTGAGTATGTTCTATTAACTGGTGAACATCGTTTTCATGCATTGGCAAAACTAAATTTCACTGAACACGACTTCAAATTCGTACCGCCGAGTTTGATTAAAACAAAAGCCGATGTAATCAAGTATCAGTTTGTTGAAAACAATATTCGTGCAGACATGCATTTTATTGAAAAAGCAAAATCCCTAATTGATTATATGGATGCGGCGCAATGTTCAAAAGGTGAAGCCGGTCAAGTTTTAGGTATTACTAATTCAGTGGTGAGTCGTTTGCTACGAGTTGCAAAATACTTTACTGAAAAAGACAATCAGTTTGTCCTTGAGCATAACATTAACTCTGAACGGGTCCTTGTTGGCATTTCAAAATTAATCGAAATGGGACACTCAGATTGGCTCTCCAAAGTTAAACCATACGCTCAAAATGCTGATGGTGAGTTTAATCCGGAACTGATTTATGAAAGTACACTGACACGTATTATCAAAGAATTAACTGAGCCTGCGGAACCTGAACAAGAAGCGGTTGAACCAAGTGCCAAACCTCAAGCAGAAGGTATCAGCCCAAACGCATTCAAAGAGAATGAAACTTCTGAGAATGAAAGCAGTAGTGAAACGGCGATCAAATCTGGTCCCTCTGATCTCAAACCGGCTAATAGTTCAGTAAAGCCTGAAAGCCATGGTAATCAAGGAGAAAATTCTGAGGAAAAAGATTCAAGCGAATCTAAAAAGGGAAATGAAAACAGTAATATCGAAAGCACTGCGAATGATAAAGATATTGTGCAGACTCCCCCATCCCCTGCTATCGTCTCCCCTTCGATTGAATTGGATAAAAAACACACATCCTTCAAACTTGCAGCAAAAGTTTTACAACAAGTATTGGATGGAAAAGAAATTGAAGAAATTTTGATTGAGCTAGGACCCGATCTTAAGAAATACGTTTCAGAGGAAGATGGTGCCGACATTTATGCCATGATCCAAGCATTACCATTCTCAAATTAATTTACATTGATGGGATAGTCCTATGAGTCAAGAATTATACATTAATCCAGAAGTTTACAATGCGCCGGTACTTCATATCTTAAATCCTTTCAGACCAAAGATTAAGAAAAAGGAGGCTTTTGAATTAATTAATGAATGTAAGGACTCTAAACTGGTAAATACTATTCAATATCTCTATAAGTCACGGGGGGATATTTACCCTTATGATTTACACCGTATAACAAGTTCTATGCAAAAGATTATTAGCAATTTTTATGACTCCAAAATTAAAGGAGAATCAACCACTTTAAATACTGAACAAATTGAAATTATTGAAAATTCTTTAGAAAGAATAGTGGCACTTTTGAAAAATTATGAGGATTGATTTCTATGAATAATAGTTCAACAAAAAAACCAAACTCTGCGACTGGTATACCTGTAGCAGTGAAATTTTTTGGTTGTTTAGTCTTAGCGGCAGCGTTTTGTATTTTTGTCCTTTGGTACCTTACTGGTTCAACTCCAGTTGATACCATCCGTTCAATGAACGAAATCATCACTGCTCCAAGTACTAAAGAAGATGCAGAGAAATCCTCTTTAGAAAAAACTCACGATAAGATTGCCAAATTCGCGTCTAATTAAATTAGTGTTTCCCTAATTTTTTAAAGGATATTTTTAATGAACAATACAGCCTACTCTAATATTCTATCTGCCATTAAGCAAAATTCACCAATTACAAAAGAATTATTTAATAACTTTATTGCAACTGTTAATGGCGAGAGCATTTTTGAATTAAATCAAACTGAAATTCAAATACTTGAATTTATCCGGAGTCAAGGTCGTAAATTCTCCTTAAAATTGGAACTAATTCAAGAAAACCCAAAAAATGGCGAAGTAATAAAGACATTTACGCCTAAAGAAAAGATTACAGCCGACTTACTTTCTTATAAATATTGTCCTTATCAATTTATTGTTTCACTAAAATAATTTTCTCTAGCGGGATGTAAAAAATTAATATTTCCAAATCGTTTAATGGAGAAAAAAATGAGTTCTGAACCCATTGTCTTACAAATGAAGAATCTTATTCAATCTATTTCAAAGCATAATCATGCTTACTATGTAATGGATGATCCATTAATCACTGATGCTGAATACGATCAAATTTTTTTCAGACTTAAGCAGTTGGAAGAATTACATCCAGAGTTTGCTCAAAAAGACTCCCCGACTCGGAAAGTAGGTGGAGAGCCATTAAAGAAATTTCAATCAATCAAACATACTGTTCCAATGCTATCTCTTGGTAACGTATTCCACTTCGATGAATTAAAGAGTTTCGATCAGCGTATAACTGAACGTTTGCCGAATCAAAAAATTCAATATGACGTTGAGCTAAAGCTTGATGGTCTAGCAATTTCACTTTGGTATGAACACGGCGTTCTAGTCCGTGGAGTTACTCGTGGTGATGGTGAAAATGGAGAAGATATTACTCAAAATGTCAAAACGATTCGTAATCTTCCTATTGATTTGAATATCTACGCTGATAACGTTCCTGATCTTTTAGAAGTACGTGGCGAAGTATTAATGCCAAAAGCCGGCTTTGAAATGATTAATCGCCGTTCAATAGAACTTGGTGAAAAGACTTTTGCAAATCCTCGTAATGCTGCTGCGGGCAGCTTGCGTCAATTGGACCCTAAGATTGCCTCTAGTCGCCCCCTAGCATTTTATGCTTACGGCATTGCTCAATGTAATCCTGCTCACGGTCTTGATTCAATGTCTGAAAGCCTATACTGGCTTAGACAATTTGGATTTGAAATTGCTGAACGCCAGTGGCTTGTAAATAGTATTCAAGAGGTAGAGGAGTGTTATCAGTACATTATGAGCATCCGCCCTGATCTTCTTGTAGAGATTGACGGGATGGTCATTAAAGTAGATAGCTTAGAACAACAGAAAACACTTGGTTTTTTAAGCCGTGAACCCCGTTGGGCTACTGCATATAAATTCCCTGCACAAGCTGCTCTCACTACAGTAGAAAATATTGAGTGGCAAGTTGGACGCACAGGCACAATAACACCTGTTGCCCGACTTAAACCTGTATCCGTTGGAGGAGTCACGGTATCAAATGTCACACTCCACAACATAGGTGAAATTCATCGTTTAGACGTGCGAATTCAGGATACAGTAAGTGTATTCCGTGCGGGTGAAGTCATACCTAAAATTGAGAAGGTTTGGCATGAATACCGTCCTGAGATTACTCAAATGGTGCAGTTACCTACGCATTGTCCTGAGTGTGAATCTCCCGTAGTCATGCCAGAAGGCGAAGCACTGGCTCGTTGCACTGGCGGATTGTATTGTTCAGCACAACGTATCGAAGCTATCCGACATTTTGTTTCGCGGAAAGCCATCGATATTGATGGACTTGGTGATCGTTGGGCTGAGTCTTTATTAAAACTGAATCTTCTCGACAATGTTTCAGATATTTATCATCTACACGAACATCAGGATAAATTATTAACGATCGACAAAATGGGCGAGAAATCAGTCCAAAATTTATTAGCAGCAATTGAAGCGAGTAAACAAACTCAATTACATCGTTTTATCTATGCGCTAGGTATTCGAGGAGTTGGAGAGACTACCGCTAAAATGCTCTCAAATCAATTTTTAAGCTTAGAAGCTTTAATGAGTGCCAACCTAGAGGAACTAAAGAAAACACCCGATGTGGGCGATATAACAGCAGAATGGATATATGATTTCTTTAGGGCGAGTCATAACCTTGAGATTATTGCTCGTTTAATTGCCTCCGGAATTGTGTGGGAAGCACCTCAGGCATCCTCCAACCTGCCTCTGAATGGAGAAAGTTGGGTCGTAACAGGCACCTTATCAACCATGAGTCGCGATGAAGCAACTCAACAACTACAGTCGCTTGGCGCACGGGTGTCAGGCAGTGTTTCAGCAAAAACAAAATGTGTAGTCGCAGGAGAAAAAGCCGGTAGCAAACTAGACAAAGCTCAGCAATTGAATATACCCGTCTTAAATGAAGATCAGTTCATTCAATTGATGAATTCCTACAGAAATTAATGGAGCCTCACCATGCTAAAAAATATTGCTATATGTGGATTATTTGTCCAATTTATCTTAATAGGACTTGCAGCGTATCTATATAAGTTTGAACCGGTGCAATTCTCTTATTTCTATTGTTTCTTATGCATTGTCGCTGCATTCATCGTCCTTTTTATGAGTATCTCCATCATTTATGGATGGAACGATAATGAAAGCAAGCAATCTTAATTGGTCGATTTAATACATACAGGTTTAAGGATACTAGGAATATGAATATTTATGAACATGATGAAACCGCCGTTGGCGAGGTTGACTCAAATCCGAGATGGGTACCTGTACTTAATGGAGATATTTACTGCTCACCGGCTTGCGGTGGAAAATGTAAAAAATCAGCATACGATCAAGCTGTAGTTGATTCAAATGAAATGGCTTCTCTACTTGGTGCCGGTTGGAAACCTATAGTGTTTGAAAATCTAGGTTGGTACTGGAAAATTGAAAAAGGCGATCTTGAATTAAGACCGGAACATCCGGAGGGCTGCTTTAGTGCAACTCTGCAATTCCAATTGGAAAGCAACTACTATTTCTCAGCCAAAGACGCTGACCCACGTAAAGCAATTCAGAATGTTCGAAGCCAGTTATTAGACATTATTCAAAAGTTGGAGCGGCAACATGCTTCATCTGAGCTTGATCCGATTGCTTTGTCTTTATCAGAATAGAGAGTCTGATCATTAATGGATAATTCAAATTACCTTCAACTTGATATTGATGACCAAAATGGTCATGAATGGGTTAAAATACTGCAAACCCCTAAAGGACTGGTTGGCAAAACAGTTTGTAAGAAATGTGGATACTTTCGCCGTGTTAATGAAGAAGGTATCCCCTTAAACAAACAATGCAAAGGACCGGTTCGTGTGACATTAAGATAAATTCAATCAGGCATTTTATGGAACCGTTTTTTTACTTAATTTATTCCAGTACAGTTGCAGCCATTTTAGTGGCTGCTTTTATATCTTTTGGAATCGTTGCATTATTACAAGTATTACTAAAACGTCAACTTGATTTTGGGTTGGTCATTGCTTTCACTTTCGTACTGTATTTTGCAATTCAATTTTCTCCATTACCTCCGGCACTCGATCGTCAATTGATCTCTATTCTGGGCGAACTTGAATATAACAAAGTTGATTCAAATGCTGCGATCAATAACATTCTTTTCGCTTGTGAAGATAAAAATTTAAAAGGTGTACGTGGCTACAAGTACCAAGATGTCATTGATGCATATCACAGAGATATGGACAATTTCTTCAAAGATGGAAAGATTTCTTATGAAGGTGGCAAGGAACCTTCTACCGAGCAATGGCTTAAAAATGGTGATTTATGCGCGGCTGCACATCATTTCAACCGATTAAAGTTCAAACGTCTTGTTGAAGAAGGCAAAATTACTGAAACTGAATAAGTTTACGATAAATATACTAATCCAGTTTTCAAACTAAAATTATATTTTCTAATAATCAAGCATACAGTTTAAGGAACAAAACTTGGATAGCAAAACAATCAGGTACCAAAATACCAGAACTTTGGTGGAACAATCCGGAGGCATTACGAATTTTGGTAAAAGAATTCAAAAAAGCCAGTCTCAAGCGAGCCAATTTGCCGGTGAGACACCAATCAAGGGTATTGGTAATAAAATTGCCAGACAGATTGAAGCTGAGTTTGGAAAACCCCATGGTTGGCTTGATATACCCCACAATTCAAAAGAACAAATAAATTCCATACCAGATACTACGATTGGAAAGTTAGAACGTGATGAAAGCTCCACTCTAAGCATAGTGATTAACGTAGATGTAACGCGAGATATAGACAAAGGAGTGTGGATCGCAGATTGTAAAGCAGTCAATGTAACTACAGAAGCCCAAAGCTATGAGGAATTGGTTGAGCGGTTTCTTTTGATTGCTCCTCAAGTAATGGAAGAAAATGCAATAAATCTTGGAGCAGCTCAAGCAGTTTTTCAATTTAATTATTTGGTCAATCTGAATATAAATTAATGAATTAGTTTTTGTAAGTTTTGTGCTTTAACAATCAGGTCTTAAACTGAACATTAAAGTTCAAAACTTGAACAATATAGTTGTAAACTTTGGAGTTTTTGAAAAATGAAAATAGAAGAAATTATAAGAAGCAACTCCGATCTCAAAAGTTCAAAAAAGATTGATCTTTTGGGAGTATCGAGCATAAGTAGCTCAGGTTCGTTTGATGTGGAGTTTATTCAGTCTGATTTAGATACAGGTTTTGCAATAGCACTTTCCGATAATGATGAAATTTTAAACAACATTGAGTTTATTGCTACTGGTGGTGAGCTGCACATCAAGAATACAGGCAATATAACTATTATTACGAATAATGGAACACAAGTCATTTGTTCAAACAGTTTTAATGGAAATGGTTTTCAAATTAATGGTATGAGTATTCAAATAGGTAATAGAAATCAAATAAATAATTTCAATAACTTGAGTGGTAAAATTAAAATTTTTGTAGTCTTGCCAAGACTTAATTATTTAAAGTTATCGGGTACAGGTAGTTTTTTAAGTAATGATTTAAAAGAAGATTATATAGAACTCCGTTTGTCAGGTGCGGGAAATATAATTCTATCAGGGAGTGTAAAAAATGTTGATGCAAAGTTATCTGGAACAGGGACAATTAACCTTAAAAATTTAATCTGTGATATAGCTACTTTAAAACTCAGTGGCGTTGGAACCATCAAGTCTCATGTTATTGAGTCTGTTACAGCTAAAGTAAGCGGTGTAGGCGATATAAAAATATATGGTAATCCTATTGAAAGAAATGTATCAAAAAGTGGGTTAGGTAAGATTAAATTCAAGTAATTTAAGAACTTCAAATATTTTAGTTTACAACCATTATGTCAAAAACCGCTTAATAACTTTAATTAAGAATCCCTATTCACAGATAGGGATTCTTATCACTTTTAATACGATATTCAAAAATTACTACTCTGAATACCAAACACAAATAAAATAGTCATTGTAACCATAAGTGGTTTCAGAAGGTGAAATTACATGTTCAATATTAATAATTTTTCGTTCGGGGTTATTTTCAAATAGCGCATTAACTTTTTGCAAATCTTCTTCCAAGCTACTTTTTAGAGTAGGTCGGGATATTTGATACTTTTGACATTTGATCATTTATAACTCACTCTTGGGATTTCACATTTAAGAATACCTTAGATCAAGGCACCATCTAATTTTTTTCCATCACTTTTACTTTTTAAAAATTCGGTTGCCTGAACGCCGTACTTTGCATCGAACTCTGAGTAATGTTCTGCATACCAGTTATTACCACAGATTCTTGATTCTCGCTCATAATACATTTCGATTAACGTTAAGTTTGAGGGATCATTCAAATTCGATTGATCACGACTTTTAATAACAGCACCATAATGTTCCAAGAATTGTACAATGGTAATATTATCAAGAGAAATCGTAACATCTAATAGATTTTCAGCCTTAAATTGCAAATAGACAGCCAAATCTTTAACTTCATGTTCAGTTAATCCATCCAGAGAAAAGAGAACAGATCGATCACCAATGTCATAATGATGCTTAAGAATAAAATGATTTGATCCGCTTTCTCTTGGACTATTTTCCGATAAATTAGTCATAATAATGCCCCTTGGAATAATTCTATCAATTGATCCTATCAAAACAACTTCACCGACTTAAGCAGTTTTTAGTTTGTGATGTTCTAAAAGGTTTTGCTTACCAAGTGTGATCCCCTTTTCAATTGCCTGTTCCCAATTTTCAACTAAAATCCAGTTAGAGTGATATGAGTTCCATACACCGCCAAAACCAACCGGTTCCTGATTTTTATCCAAAGTTACACTTGATATTGTCTGACATAATCTAACTTCGACTAACATTGGAAATTCGCACTTTTGATGTAGCTCTGAAATAAATTCACAAAAAAAGTCTCTACGATCATTACGGGAACATTTCTCATAACTATCAGCTATTTCCTGAAATCCGGCATATTGTTCATTTAAACTTTCGACATTGTAATCATCAAGATCGTCAAAAAATTCAATAAAATCATCTTGTACATTGTGTGGGTCTAAAATTGGAAGATAAAAAACCTTTCCAAAATTTGCAGCCACCGAGTGTAGGCTCTCAATTGAATCAGCCAGTTTAGGATTGTTCGTAAGATAGCTCATGAATTACACCAATATATTATTAAAATATCAGTATATAATATAAATATTAATTTAATGTTTTATTTTAAATAAATATTATAAAAAAAATACCTCTCAGAAAATTGCTAAGAGGTATCTTAAGAATCAATTCAAAACATTACTTTTTGAAAACGTCTTTTTTGGGTTCAGAAAATTTATCGACTTTAGGAGTAGCGAAAACATCTGGTGTTGAATTAGCAAATGCATCAGCTTTAGGTGAGGCAAATACATCTTGATTAGGTTCAGCGAACACGTCAGCTTTAGGTGATGCAAATACATCTTGATCTGGTCTAGCAAACACATCTTCCTTAGGCGATTCGAAAACATCTTTTTGTTTGTCTGGTTGAATTTTTATATTAGTACTTTCGATAACCTTTTCCTTACTACTACTACTGCTGCTCTCAGCCCATGTATTCATTGTCATCGTTCCTAAAAAAATTGAAATAATTAAAACAGATTTTTTCATGTTGCTCTCGTGCATTTTATTGAATAGCTGACAGGTATAATACTGCCTTAAGATCATCATTGGCAGGTTTGCCTACAAATAACTGGATGAAACCACCACCCATTCCTGTTCCTGACATACCAGTACTTTCTTACAGTTCTCCCGATATAGAATCAAAAAAAAAGCCAATTAGAAAAATTCTAAAAGGCTTTATTTATTATGAAACTCTGTTCAAATAATTAGTAAGAACAGGAGTTGGCATCTTACGATTCATTGCCAACACATCTTCTGGTTTAGAAGAAGGCTTTTCATAATTTAGTACCAACTGCTCATACTCATCTATTTGACGAATAATCACAGGATGCAAACTTTGAAAAAGCTCTTTTGAAAGCTGATCATTGTCTACACTGGTCAGTACAGCGAGAATTAATCCGGCATCATGTTGACAAGGGATCAAATCAAGCATTAAATCGGCAACTGTTTTAACAGGCAAACGATTCAATAATTTAGAAAAGTACTGTGAATACTCCGATTCGCAATAGTATTGAGTCTTATAAGCGTAAGGCTTAGGCAACTTAACAAAATCAATTCGATCATTTATAGA
The DNA here is from genome assembly GCF_015351505.1 of Acinetobacter sp. SK-43. Lineage (NCBI taxonomy): Bacteria > Pseudomonadati > Pseudomonadota > Gammaproteobacteria > Moraxellales > Moraxellaceae > Acinetobacter > Acinetobacter sp. SK-43. The sequence goes on along the minus strand of NZ_JADKPY010000001.1, from coordinate 2,476 downwards.
TATTGGCATTTCAGTTGAAATATCCAACATGTATAAAGATGAAAGAATTCTACGCGCTTCGTATTTGTATCCTTTAAAGCTTCGATCTTCTTCAACAAGTTGAGCAACATCACTAAACTCTACTGTGCAAATCTCATTTATGATTTGCTGTGCTATTTGTGTACTTTGAATGATTGCTTCATCAGTAAACTTAGATAAATCTACAGTTGAAGTTAATTCTTCATACCAAACACCAGTTTTGCATAGTCTATGTGACCATTTATCATCAAGCTTGATCTTCTTGCGTCCGACATTTTGAAGGACACATGTTGAAAAACACTCAACACCGAGAACCAAGCTAAATGCAAGTTTAGTAATAGGTAAATCTTTTGGAAGTTTTGTCCAGTTCCATTCAACGTTACTTACATAACGTTCATTTGAAGGACAATATCCAAAGGGATAATTATTTTTAACGCTGCAAAGAATTGCGTTAAGGTCAAAAACATTATCTTTTACCCAACCAACAGGTTGTGCTTTTGAGAAACCTTTATGTTGAACAAACGCTTTTACACGATTAGCAACTAAAGATGATTCAAGCTTTGCGGAAATAGCTAAATTAGTCATGAGGGGAACTCCGTTGGCGTACGGATAACGGAAGAAAGCGTTAAGCGATCATCAGCTATCCATACAAAAATTTGATTTTTGATTGATAGCATTAGATGAAAGCATGTCTACGTTGGCATTCTTCAAAATTAATATTAATAGATGTTTTAATATTAGGCAAATATTACTGCAAAATTTAAAGTTTCATTTTTGAAACAACCTGTTTAATTAACTAAACTTGTCACTTTAGCTTGCAACATAAACTAAAGTTGTAAATGTAAATCACTAGATAAACTAAACTTGTAATAATTGAAATTTAACCAATGTATACGTTTTCTCTTGTTGACTGAAAATTTGCCGATCGGCAAATCCCCCTACCTCAGAACAAAAAAAACCAGATAGATAACTCTAAATGGTTTTTTAAAAAAATTGCAAACAGATGTTTAGTCTGTAGCTTTATCAATGACCTTGAACCATTCAGCTTTCAAACTTACGAAAACTGTAACGGCAAATGTAAAAGCAAGGAAAAGTACAACACCGATCCAAGCTGTGTAAAGATCATTGGTACCATCTTTTAACAAGATAGAGATTCCTTTGACACATGGGATTATTACAATGACCACAAGGAAAGAAATGATACTTAACAAAGCATGAGTATTGATTACACTCATAACTTTACTAGAAGCTTGTTCTTTTTTGATTTTTTGAGTCAAAGCAACAAGAGCTGAGACTACTACACAACTTATAAGGATATAAATCATGTATTTCAAACCAAAGTTAACACTATCCAATACTATAGGTTTGGCACCAGAGAAAGGAAAATGAGCGTTTTTCAATCTTAAAAGAATTGAATCTTTAAGATAAACAACAAGAACAACAACAGCTAAAGTGAATACAGAATAGTTCATGATTAAAACTCCGTTGGCGTACGGATAACGAAAGAATGCACAAAGCAATCATCAGCTATCCATACAAAATTAAAATTTTGGTAAGGATAGTTGATGAAAATAAATACTTGAAATAGGCTTTCTTCATAGCCAATGTTAATTCAACTCGCAGCACCACGCAAATGTTAATTGACAATTGGTTGGGCAATTTTAGGTGTGATATAATTATTAATATTTTAAAAAAGTTTTACTTCAATGAAATTTAAATATGCAATATTAAAAAATCATATTTATTACTTAATTCCACTAACATTAATGTTAGTCATGCTCTTAACATGGACATCAATTTACGCCGTAGATGGACCTACAGAGTTGAACGTTAATTTTATGATGTTTTTAATTTTTTTGTTTATCGCAGCCTTATGGTTTTATCGTAAATTTAAGATTTACATACCCTCATTATTCTTAATGGTTTTGTGTACACTAGGTGTAGTTAATCAAATATTTATATTGACGCGATAAGTTGAGAAAGAGATTGGAAAGTTTAATAAGTTTTCTTTATGTAGACTGGTACTTTATATTAGTATTACTGGCTATTCCGAGCCTCATTTTTTATTTTTTTATTAAAAAATACAAGGATAAAGCCAAAAAAAATAAAAGCATTATTCAACTATTAGCTGTTGTTGCAACTATTTATTTCGCCTTCCTTTTTTTAGTTCCAGTTCCTCAGTTCCAGATAGGCTATTTGAGTTCAATCATTGAGGAAATAAAGGATAAAAATTCAAGCTTTCAAGCTCCTGATTTACAATCGGGCATCCATCAAGTCTGCAATGAAAATTCCAAAAACCTAAATGCATATAACTATTTCAAACTTTATGATTCCTTCTTTGGAGATATAAAAAATCATATTGAACAAGAAGGTAGTATCATCTCTTGGGGTCCGTACTTTTCTGTTCCTAGACCCCAAATTTCGTTTCAAGAATTTTGTCAAGGGAAGAAATAAGGGT